>NZ_JBRESC010000006.1:0-245552 GCF_056726085.1 Vibrio sp. 2433-A1 | reverse complement strand
GTAATGCCAGTCAGTTAAGCTGACTGGCATTTTTTCTATTTGTTGCGTACTTCTTGGGTTTCAACTTCACCCATCGAGGATAACTTCTATCTTCTCTTCGAGGCGGTAAGATAAACATGGATACATGCTCTAGTAATACCTCATAGTGTTTAGGGAGCTTTCCTGGGCTTGTTAAAGGCAACGCTGCAAAGTATTGCGTCACAGCCATAGCGCTACTCGTAAAGCTCAGTTGATTTGGCCAGACGCTATCTAACCTACTTGCCGCTTTTGTCATAACCTGCCTGATAAGGTTATAGGCGAGTAAAATACCCCAGAGCTCCTGCTTAACCATATCTGGACGCTTGCTTCGCAATGTATACTCACTGTCAAGTAAGGTCTGCTTCATTTCCCGATAGCCTAATTCGATTTCCCAGCGATAACGATAGAGCTCTACGATTTCTTCGCCAGGAAAACGTAACCCATCACGCATTGATGTAAGCACCTGATACTCCTTACCTTTAATGATTTTTGAGACTAACCTTGCTTCAACTACATCAGGAAGTTCACTAAACTTCTTTCTTGCCTGAGGTGTTGTTTTAATCGCAACGATTGCATCACTCTTGCTGTACCTATGAACGACTTCATACTGGAAGTCTTTTCTCACAGGGAGCATCCAATGCCTCTCTTGGCCGACTTTGTTCCATCGGTTAAGCAGTCCCAGAGAGTAATATCCTTTGTCAAAAATAGTCAGAGAATGGTCTGGCGTTTGTTCTATGAGTTCTTCTGCAAGCCGCATTTCGTTGGTTCGATAGTCAGAGAATGCACTATCGATGAGCTGATGACTTGTAAGCTCCATCAAGCAAACCATGCGTATCTTAGGGTAAATATTTTCAGATGACTGATTACGCTGTGCTTTAAACTCTTGATGATTTTCAGGTGTATCTGCCGTTCTCCAAACGACACCATCGACAGATAGAAGATTGAGTCCACACCAAGTTTCAAACTTAGAAGATTGATAACTCTGAGCCGCCATCGTCTTAAAGACTTGTTTAACACCTTCTTCGCCTAATCTCTGCCTCGCTTGGACAACAGCACTTGGCGCAACAAAGCGCTGTTTGTCTGGTAGGACAATATCAAGTTGGTTAGCGATATCCCAAACAGATTGTTGCCGAAAAAGACTCATTCCTACAACGGACCAAAGTACTGCTTCCAAGGGTAAGCGTCTTCTTCTCACTGTTGCTACACCAGCTTTTTCAAAACCTTGCTGGATAAGCTCTGGACTAAGGATCTCAGAGTATTTGTCAAAGTGATGGAAGGTATTGCATGAGCGAAAAGTATTCGCAAGTTGGCTTTCTAAAGACATGAAAAATCCGATATTAGTTTCCTAATATCGGATTTTGAAGCCTTTTGAGGATCGGTCAAATGATCTCAAAAATTTTTCTTAACTGATCGGCATTACGCTACATGCGGCGTTTTTTAATGGGATAGAACAATATCTTTCTGGGTAACACTCACCCCTTTAATCTGAACGTAAACGCTCATACCCGCTGTGAGTTGCAATTCATCTTTCGCCCAAGCCGTCACTGTGGCATTCAAATGGCAGTTGTCAGCAAGCTTAATTTGCACTGAAACGCTCTGTCTTTCATGGCCGTGAGAGTGAGTCTCTATGTGGCTAATCGTACCTTTAAGAATGTTTCGAATAGAGGTTTGTTTGGGCTCTTCTAACATTAACGATACGTCGTTAGCCCTTACCTGTAGACGAACTGAAGAACCAATGTCACCATCAATTCTTTGTACCCAAAGCGCAATATTTTCCGCTAACTCTATTTGAGACAAAGCGTACTCTTCGTTATGACGAACCAGTTTGCCCTCAAACAGCGTACTTTGTTCAGAAAAAGATTGCCAAGGACGCATCGCTTTGGATGCCCATACTTGCTCTATAGGCCCCGCTATAGCCACTTTGCCCCTTTCAATAATCACTAAGTGGTCAGCAAGTCTAAGCACCTCATTTAAGCTATGGGAAACGTAAATAATGGGGATTTCGACTTGCAGAGCGAGCTGTTCAAGAAAAGGCATCACCTCTCTCTTGCGCGGTAAGTCCAATGAAGCTAACGGCTCATCCATCAAGAGGATATCTGGCTTAGATAGTAGCGCACGACCAATAGCAACGCGCTGCTTCTCTCCACCGGATAGTTGATTCGGGTAACGGTCTAAGAGCGGTTTTAACGCTAATAAACTTGTAATTTCCTCGAAATGCTGCTCATCGTTAGCCTTTACTCCGTAGGTCAAATTACGTTTCACTTTGTAGTGAGGGAATAACCGAGCATCTTGAAACACATAACCAACGCTTCGTTTATACGTTGGGATATCGACATTTCGATTTGAATCGAAAAGTGTAGCCTTGTTTATTTTAATGATGCCAGAACTTGGCTGGCTCAAACCAGCGATGACATTGATTAACGATGTTTTTCCGGCTCCTGAACGGCCAAATACAGCGGTAATCCCTTTCTCGGGCAGTTGTAGGTCAATATCAAAATCAAGCTCACCGAGACGTTGTTGATATTGAATGGTTAGATGACTCATTAAGCGCCCCCTAAACGACGAGCCGTAACTCGACTCAATTGTTCAGAAGCAACTAGAGACCCCAAAGCAATAACGATAGAGATAATACATAGGCGCATTGCTTCCGCTTCAGATCCAGGAGTCTCGATAAAGTTGTACATCGCGAGCGGGATAGTTTGAGTCTCACCAGGAATGTTAGACACAAAACTGATAGTCGCACCAAATTCGCCAAGGCTACGCGCGAAAGCCAGCATGGTGCCGGTAATAATTCCAGGAACAGTCAGTGGCAGAGTGATCGTAAAAAATATCTTAATTGGCGATGCGCCAAGCGTCGCAGCAGCTTGCTCCAACTTGATATCTACCGATTCTAAGCTCAAACGAATAGAGCGCACCATCAGTGGCAGTGCCACAACAATACAGGCTAATACTGCACCTTTCCAACTGAATGAGAATACAACGCCAAAATATTGGTAAAGCCACTCACCAAGGAACCCTTGGCGGCCCATAGAAATCAGTAGCAAATAGCCGACAACAACAGGAGGAAGCACGAGAGGCAAATGGATCAAGCTGTCGATGAAGCTTTTGCCATAAAACTCCTTACGAGCTAACAGAAAAGCCAACCCAATTCCTATAGGGATAAGCCAAACAATCGCATAAAAGGCAACTTTAAGGCTCAGTATCAATGCTTGATGTTCGTACTCGGTCAATATATCCATTGGTTATTGTGTACCTTGATTAAAACCGTACTTTTTCAGTATTTCTTGCCCTGCCTTTGAATGGACAAATTGGGTAAAGCCGACCGTTGAAGGCTTACTGTTGATCATAGCCATCGGGTAAATAATAGCATCATGGCTTGCTTGAGGGAGTCGAGCTACAATTTGGACGTTTGAGCTTGATAAGGCATCCGTCTTGTAAACGATGCCAAGTGGCGTTTCTTTTCGCTCAACGAGTGTTAAAGCAATTCTAACGTTCTTTGTCGGGGCTAACTGCCGCTTAAGCTGTGACCAAACGTTAAGTGATTCTAGCGATTGCTTTGCATATATCCCCGCCGGAACTGCATTGGTCTGCCCTATAGCCAAACGTTGGCCATTTAATGCCGATGACCAAGAAGTTGCGTTAAAAACATCAAGCTCTAGTGCTTCGGGTGCAATAATAACAAGCTCATTGCTTGCTATATAGGTGACACTGTCACTACTAATGAGGTTTTTATCGACCAAATAGTTCATCCATTTAGTATTTGCAGCGATAAACACATCTACGGGAGCGCCTTGCTCTACCTGCCTTGCTAATGAAGAGGTGCCGCCATATACAGTGGTAATTTTAACCTGACTTTTTCTCTCATAAACATCGACTAATTCATTAACAGCATTCGTCATAGAAGACGCCGCATAAACTCGAAGTTGTTCTTGCGCAGATAATGATGAGCAAAATAGCAGCGCAGCCGTACCAATAATATGGCGAAGTTTGGTTGTTTTCATTTAGTCTTTTAACTGTGGCCAAAGAACATCGAGGCTGAGATGGCTTTCTATTGCATCTGCTATGCGGTCGATGGCTTGTTGCTGATTGGTTTGATGATCAATTTGAGCGATGTTATCAACCCCTGCCCAGCGACAAATATCACTAACCGCAGCAGGAGTATCGAAGATACCATGTAAATAGGTACCAAACACCTGATTACAGTCACTAATTGCCCCATCCGGTTGACCGGAGTTCAAATAAACCGGCGATTTTGCTTTCACCTCAGAGATTCCAGCATGAATTTCATAGCCGCGTACAGGGATATCTGAACCATTTAGATTGAGTTGACCTGTTACATTAGTCAGGGTTTTATTAGGTTTAAGTTCGGTTTCTACATTTAAATAACCAAGCCCGATAGTGGAGCCTGCCTCACCTTCAATACCTTCTGGATCATGAATCGCCTGTCCTAACATTTGATAGCCACCACAGATACCCATCACCTTACCGCCATAACGCAAATGACGTTGGATGTCTTGATCCCATTTTTGGCTGCGGAGGTAGTTTAAGTCACTTCTGACTGCTTTAGAGCCTGGGAGTATAACCAGATCGACGTTTTTTATACGTTCACCATTACCAACATACTGCAAATCGATATCTGGATTAACTCGCAGTGAATCAAAGTCTGTGTGATTGCTGATTCTTGGAAATACGGGAACGGCGACTCTTAACTTGGTTTCTTCTCCGATAAGTTGCTGAGCGTTAATTGCATCTTCAGCTTCGAGATCAAAGCCATGAAGGTATGGTAGAACGCCAATGACTGGCTTCCCTGTTTTTGCTTCTAACCAATCGAGTCCCGCTTGTAAAAGTGTGATGTCGCCTCTAAAGCGGTTGATGACGAAGCCTTTTACGCGCTGTTGCTCACTCTCCGATAAAAGGGCTAGAGTTCCGTAGAGGTGGGCAAAGACGCCGCCTCGATCAATATCTGCCACAATAATCACAGGAACATCGGCCTCTTCAGCAAAACCCATGTTGGCGATATCATTTTCACGTAGGTTGATCTCTGCTGGGCTACCTGCACCTTCAATCATTACCGTGTCGTATTGGCTTTGTAAGATCTTAAAGGATTCCATAACGACAGGAAGCGCTATTTTTTTATACGATTGGTAGCCAATAGCGTCAACGGTCGTGGTCGCCTTACCTTGAAAGATAACTTGCGCGCCCATGTCCGTATGAGGTTTTAGCAATACTGGATTCATATGGACACTTGATTCAATATTGCATGCAAGAGCTTGAACAGCTTGAGCTCGCCCTATTTCACCACCGTCTGCGGTGACTGCACTATTGAGAGCCATATTTTGCGGTTTAAATGGGGCGACATTTACCCCCTTTCTCGTTAGCACACGGCATAATCCTGCCACTAAAACACTTTTCCCGGCATCAGATGTGGTGCCCTGCACCATTAATGCTTTTAACGTCGACTGCATTCCGTTTCAAACTCAATAAACATTTGTTCTGCTTGCCATAATAGCGGTTTTTATAGCCATGACTCAACAAGATGAATCGAATATGAACTTTGTCCTCAGTATCGATTCAACTTCACTTTGTTTTAATAGCCTCATAGAAACAAACGCTACCGAATAAAACAGAGGAAACACCCGTGAAAAAAGTAATTTTAGCGACTGCTGCAACTCTTATCCTAGCTCCAACATTGGCGATGGCTAAAGACGACAACAGAAGCCACCAGTCGGCGCTCCAATATACTGGCCCAGTTGAAGTAGTGACAGTCGACTCACTGCTGAAAGACATAAGTATGTTTACTGAAAAAGACGTTGTTGTTGAAGGTGTACTTGTGCGTCAACTTAAAGGCGATACATTTATCTTCTCCGATGGTAAAGGAGAGATTCAAGTTGAGCTAGATGATGATATCCACATGACTCAACCTATTGACCACACAACGAAAGTACGTTTATTTGGTGAGTATGAAGGTGGAAATACCCCGGAAATTGAAGTAGATCGTATCCAATTATTATAAATCGCCTGAATTAGTCTTACGATTACGTTATTATTGGCTTGCTTATTGCAAGCCATTTTTATAACTACATTTTAATGTTAGTCGGAGACTACTTTTGAAAAAAATCATCTTGGCCAGTGCCTTAGCAATTGCAGGCATCAGCGGAAATGCTCAAGCAAACAATTTTAACTACAACTACTTTGAAGTGCGTACCGCCATTGGTCCAGAAATGACAGGGGCTGAATTTAGTACACTCTTTACTGATAACTCCCACTTCATCGTACGTGTAGACAGCCAGTTTGACAGCGATTACGACTTAGCGGGCGGTATTGGTTTTAATGGCCCAGTAAACCAATTTGTAGACGTATATGGTCAGCTTCTCATACACCAAGTTAAGCTTACCGAAGAAGCCGGTGGTGATAGCAATACTCAAGCAGAGTTCAACATTGGTCTAAGAGCTTGGCTGACGAACCAAGTAGAAGCAACCGGACGACTTGGTCGTAACGACGATTCTTCCGTTTTCCATGCAGGTGTTCGATTCCATTCAACTGAACAACTGTCGCTTTCTGCAGAAACACGTAACAACGGTCTATACGGCCCTCAAGTTACAATGTCGGTACGTTTTCAATACTAAATATTTTCGGCTACTCATATTTGATCGACACTCTTCTTTTATAGTTGAAAAATGTTTGTATATTGGTAGGACGACCCTTGCTAGTAAAGAACATTGTCAAACAAGCCATTTAGCTTAGCTAAAATAATTGAGGCCCTGACTAGAAATAGCTAGGGCCCTATTTTTATTGAAATCAATTAACGAACGACGATTTTTCGCGGGATAAGCTCGACACCAGTCTGGTAGCGTTTCGACGCCGCATTAAGCGCTAGCGCTATTGCACTGTCAGCGATAAGCTCAAACTGCTGAGGCAATGAGTTGATTTTCATCGGCAGAAAATCTAACAGTCTATTATCACCGAATGTCGCAATTTTGATTTTTCCTGCCAACTCAGGGCGTGCCAGAAGCACATCAAGCACCCCTTCTAGTAGCGTGTAAGAGGTGGTAACAATAGCATCAGGCACGGTATCACTGGCTACCCATTGTTCGAGTACGCGCTTGCCCTCACTGCGGTTAAAGTGATCGCCATAGCCAATTATTGACGTAATTGCGTGGTTCTTAGCAGCAGAAGCGAAGCCAAGTTCACGTTCCTTTGAGATGTTTAGCTCTGGTAATGCTCCAATAAGCCCAACCGAAATGACGCTGTCACTAATTACAGATGAAGTCAGTTCAAATGCACCACCAAAATCTTCACTGATAACGCAGCAAAAGTGCTCATCATCTAAAGGACGGTCTAGAGCAATCACTGGAGTGCCACTATTTTGAAGGTTTACGTAATAGTCGCTGGCCTCGGGGATCACACTCGCTACGAATAACGCATCAACTTTACGACTGACCAGCGCACGCACTACGTTTTTCTCTGTTTCTGGATCATCATCCGAACACGCAATGAGTATTTGATAACCCGCTGAACGCGAGTTTTGCTCTAGCAGTTTGGCTAAACGCGCGTAACTGGTGTTTTCTAAGTCAGGAATAATTAGTCCAAAAGAACGGCTATGCCCTGCTCGTAACGTACTTGCGGCTAGATCCGGACGGTAATTATGCTCTTCTACAACAGCCATGACCTTGCGCTGAGTCTTTTCACTTATGCGGTATTTCTGCGCTTTACCGTTAATCACGTAACTCGCTGTGGTTTTTGAAACACCCGCTAGTTGGGCAATTTCATCAAGTGTCATATCACTAACCTCTTTATTGTGCGCTGGATCATAATCCGCCACTTACGATCTTTGACTGAGTTGAATTATATGCTGAAACGATTCAGTATTAAAGCTGAAAGGATTCAGCAAAACTAATAGAGTGATAAGAATCACCTATTTGTTTCATCTTTCCACCCGACAAGAGCGTTTTAATTGGGGGAATGCTGAATCCCTAATTTATTGTCTTTTTGCTGAATCGATTCAGTATCGTTCGGCAAATGAGTTCAAAGCGGATTACCGACTGTGTAATCAGTGTGTTTTTAGAAAGCTGGAGAAGCCACCATGCTTAAGTTGTCCACTAGCGATATTACGCTTGCACAAACTGCAAATGACAAATACGACGCAATTCGTAACATTGCGCGTAGCCTTACCAATAACGAACTGGTCGATGAAGGCTATGTTGAAGGAATGCTCAATCGTGAAAAGCAAAACTCTACCTTTTTAGGCAATGGTATTGCTATTCCTCACGGAACAATTGAAACCCGACCTTTAGTGCAAAAAACAGGTGTTGCAGTCCACCATTACCCTAATGGCGTCGACTGGGGTGACGGTAATACTGTTTATGTTGCGATTGGTATCGCTGCGAAGTCTGATGAACACCTCGGCATTTTGAAGCAATTGACCAAAGTATTGTCTGCTGATGGCATAGAACAAGCGCTGAAATCAGCAAAGTCCGAGAATGAAATTGCTGCCCTACTACTTGGTGAAACGCAACTTGAAGCCGACCTTGACGCTTCGCTTATTCAATTAAACTTTCCGGCAAGCGATATGTTACAAATGGGCGCTGTTGCATCTGGTTTACTGAAAAACACTGGCTGCGCTGGTAGTGCTTTTGTTGCGGATATCGTGACGAAAACACCGACTCATTTGGGTAAAGGCTTATGGCTTGTCGGCAGTGACAAAGATGTGACTCGTACAGGCGTTTCATTTGTCTCAACTGCCAATGACTGTTCACTTCAAGACACACCAGTTCGTGCTTTGATTGCATTTGCTGCGTGCAATAGCTCACACAATTCGATTTTGCAAAATCTGTCATCAATCGTGTTTGAGAACAAGCAAGACACGTTGATGAACTCATCAGCTGAGCAAATTATTGCCCTGTTAAATGGTGAAACAGTGAGTGAACAGAGCCAAGAAAACGGCGAGAACAAAGCAATATTCACGATTAAAAACGCGCACGGTCTTCATGCGCGACCTGGTGCAATGCTCGTTGCAGAAGCGAAGAAGTTTGATTCGACTATTCGCGTTGCCAACTTAAATGGTGATGGTAAAGAAGTAAACGCTAAAAGCTTGATGAAGGTGATCGCGCTAGGTGTCAAGCATGGACATCAACTCCAATTCAGTGCGGATGGCGAAGATGCTGCAATGGCACTTGAGTCGATCGGTGTTGCTATCGCATCTGGCTTAGGCGAAAACTAAGGGTATCTCATGACTAAAACAAATAAAGTTGTCACAGTAACACTGAATCCGGCACTCGATTTAACCGGCTCTATCGAAATGTTAAGCACTGGATCGGTTAACTTAGTTTCTTCGAGCAACCTACATGCAGCGGGCAAAGGCGTCAATGTTGCCAAGGTGCTCAGTGAATTAGGTGCAAATGTTACGGTCACAGGTTTTTTGGGCAAAGAAAACCCAGAGCTATTCTATCAGTTATTCGATCAAATCGGTGTAACCGATCATTTTGTTGAAGTTGCGGGTGCGACGCGTATCAACGTCAAGCTTGTTGAAAAAAATGAGCAAGTAACGGATATCAATTTCCCTGGCGTGACCGTGTCACAGAATGATATCGCACGCTTTGAAGAGACGTTGTACGCGCTTGCTGAAGATCATGAGTTCTTTGTCTTTGCCGGCAGCCTACCGGGTGGCGTATCTCCTGAACTATGTGCTTCGTGGATTTCAGAGTTGCGTAAACGCGGCAAAAAAGTGTTGTTTGACAGTAGCAAAGCTGCGCTACGTGCGGGCATCGATGCTCAGCCATGGTTAATTAAGCCAAATGATGAAGAGCTTAGCGATTTCATCGGAACCAACCTCTCATCAGCAGAGGAATGTAAATCTGCTGCCCAAAGCTTAAGTAGTAAAGGTATCGACAACATCGTGGTATCGATGGGCAAAGAAGGCGTTATGTGGCTTCATGAGGGTGAATGGATTTCAGCCCAACCGCCAAAAATGAAAGTCGTGAGTACCGTTGGTGCCGGAGACACATTAGTTGCAGGGCTTTGCTGGGGTCACATGCAAGAGTTACCAAAAGAATCATTAATTCGCTTCGCCACTGCACTATCAGCACTTGCTGTTAGTCAAGTTGGTGTGGGCCTAACCAGCCAACAAGAGCTGGATGAGATTAAGAGCAAGACACAAGTTCAAGCTCTTGACTTCGCAACAACTCATATCGAGAACTAAGGAACAAAGGTTACCATTATGAAATTAGCAATCATTACTGCGTGCCCTAGTGGCGTAGCCAATAGCATCTTAGCAGCCGGTCTATTAGAACAAGCCGCTAAATCACTAAGCTGGGACGCGAAAATTGAGTGTCAATCATCAGTCATGGACTCTGCAGTCCTTAGTACTGGAGAGATCGACCAAGCCGATATTGTTATCATTGCGGCAGATAAAACTATCGATACTAGCCGTTTCGTTGGCAAAAAAGTGTACGCGGCTTCAATCGAAAAAGTGGCGGAAGATTCGAAGGCTTTCCTGCAGCACGCGGTTGAACATGCTAGCCTGCTAGAAACATCAGACGTACAAGTTGAGACTACTCAAGCTCAAGGCACTGGTGAACTGAAGAAAATTGTCGCGATTACTGCTTGCCCTACAGGGGTTGCCCACACGTTTATGGCTGCAGAAGCACTTGAAGAAGAAGGCAAGAAACGAGGCCACCAAATTAAGGTTGAGACTCGTGGCTCGGTGGGTGCTAAAAACCAGCTTACTGACCAAGAAATCGCTGATGCAGATCTTGTTATCATTGCAGCAGATATCGAAGTGCCACTCGACCGCTTCGACGGCAAAAAAATGTATCGTACTAAGACAGGTCCAGCACTCAAAAAGACATCTGAAGAGATGGATAACGCTTTCGCTCAAGCCACTGAATATAATCACAGCGGTGCGGCGAGTTCAAATACCACAGATGATAAAAAAGGCGCATATAAACACCTAATGACCGGTGTTTCGCACATGCTACCTGTCGTTGTTGCAGGCGGTCTAATCATCGCCCTCTCTTTCGTGTTTGGTATTGAAGCCTTTAAAGAAGAAGGTACACTTGCCGCAGCATTAATGACGATTGGTGGTGGTTCGGCTTTTGCTTTGATGATTCCTGTTCTCGCAGGTTACATAGCATTCTCTATTGCTGACCGTCCGGGTTTAGCTCCTGGTCTAGTTGGCGGCATGCTTGCTAGTTCAACTGGTGCTGGCTTCTTAGGCGGTATTGCAGCGGGCTTCATTGCTGGTTATGCCGCTAAGTTCCTTGCTGACAAAGTGTCGCTACCACAATCAATGGAAGCACTCAAACCAATCCTGATCATCCCTTTTGTAGCCACGTTATTCACTGGTTTAGTGATGATTTATGTTGTTGGTGGCCCAGTGTCGGGTGTGATGAACGCATTGACAGACTTCTTAAATAACATGGGGTCTGACAGTGCAGTTCTTCTAGGTCTATTGCTTGGCGCTATGATGTGTTTTGACTTAGGTGGTCCAGTAAACAAAGCAGCATACGCGTTTGGTGTTGGCCTGCTAGCATCGCAAACTTACGCGCCGATGGCGGCAATCATGGCTGCGGGCATGGTCCCCGCTCTTGGTATGGGCCTAGCGACATTCATTGCTAAGAACAAGTTCGAGAAGAGTGAACAGGAAGCAGGCAAAGCTTCGTTTGTTCTTGGCCTATGTTTCATTTCTGAAGGTGCTATCCCATTTGCAGCGAAAGACCCTATGCGTGTAATCCCAGCATGTATGGCAGGCGGCGCGCTAACAGGTGCGTTATCTATGCTATTTGGTGCGAAACTTATGGCACCACACGGTGGCCTGTTCGTCTTACTTATTCCAAATGCCATTACCCCGGTCTTCATGTATCTGGTTGCAATTGCTGCTGGTACAGCGGTGACAGGCTTCAGTTATGCATTCCTTAAAAGTAAGTCAAAAGCCAATGACGTTGCAGCATCAGCACTTTAGTTGGTAACCCCCTTTAATATCAAAAGCACCTGCCATAGGTGCTTTTTTGTTTCCCCAATACCAAACAATTAATCAGTATGGTAAATGAGCATAGAAGATGTCATACTAAATAGCCATATACTCAATCAGGCTCACAGTAAATCGTAAAGAATACGAGTATAGTCAGCCGCTACTGATCAATTTGAAGTTTACACCGACATAATGCGCCAACGCAGTTCCAAATTTGCACTCCAATCACTCGCCGTATTTAGCGTATTAGCGTTAGTGCCATTTTTGTATTTCTTTAATCAGCTCTCCGTGATTGATTTTAAAACAGAATCAAGTATTGAACAGCAAAACCGTAATAAACTCGAATATTCAAAAGTTGAATTACAGTCTTCATTGGACAAAATGTCTGCTTCACTGAGATATCTTTCCCACAACAACATACTGCTGCAAGCGGTAACAAACCCATCAGCAGAAAATATTGGAGCACTAGAGGATTTCTGGGTTCTGATCGCACGCACTCAAGGTTATTACTCTCAACTTAGATTTATTGATATTGAGGGAAATGAGATAGTCCGAATTAATAGTGGTGATAATTTCATCGAAATTGTTGAAGAAGAGTATCTGCAAAATAATCGTGATAGAGACTATTTCAAGTACGCGAAAAACTTAGGAGATCGCGAAGTCGGTACATTTGGCATCGACCTAGAGCAAGAAAATGGTGAGTTGGTCTACCCGTTAACTCCTACCTATCGTGTTATCTACCCTATTTCATTTGATGGTCAACGCTTAGGTTATTTTGTCGCCAACCTAGATATTGTCAGAATATATAACAAAATTGCTTACAGACATCGCGCGGTCAATTTGCCAAATGTCGCTACTGAAGATGGTTATTACTTAATGACACCAAATGGCAAGGATATTATGGGGCATTTGGTATCCGAAAATCAGGAAAAGAACATTTCTAAACAATATCCAGCTCTTTGGGCTCGCATTCAACTTAGTGACTCCGGAACGGTAAAAGACAAGGACGGTTGGCTTTCATACGCCAAAACCCAACTGAATAATGTTGATAAAATCAGCAATATGATTTTATTTTTAAAGACTGATTTTTCTCAAGCAAATGCATTCGCTCAAAATGAAAGAAAAGAATTATATCAACAAGCGATTTTTATTTTAATCATATTAATCCTACTGACTTTCACTTTTGTTACTTGGAACTATAACCACGAGAAAAACAGTTTAGATAGTAAAATTGCTCGCGCCGCTATGAACGGCATGTCTGCGATAGTCATTACGGATCGTAACAATCGTATTGTCCAAGTTAATGAAGAATTCACTCGTGTAAGCGGATTTGAACTGGAAGATGTCAAAGGTCAAAGGCCTTCACTGTTTTCGTCTGGTAAACACTCGCAAGAATTCTACTTGAATATGTGGAAGCAATTGCAAAACACAGGTTTTTGGGAAGGTGAAGTCATCAATAAGCGTCGAGATGGTTCACTTATTACGCAGATACTGCGTATTCAAACAGTCAAACACAACAGTGACACCATTCAATTTTACGTCGCTTCATTTGTCGATATTTCACATCGGAAAAAGCTTGAAAATCGCCTGCGCGACTTAAGTGAGAAAGACTCGATGACATCGCTTTGGAACCGTCGCAAGTTTGACTCTGAAATGCACACCCACTCCGCACGTGCTAAACGTTATAAAAACCAAGCAGAAACCGTCCTAGCTCTAATCGATATCGACCATTTCAAGCGTGTTAATGACCGTTACGGGCATGACAAAGGAGACGCTGTAATTAGACAAGTAGCAAGGTCGATTGAAAATCAGTTAAGGGAAACCGATCTAGTAGCACGAATTGGTGGTGAAGAGTTTGCACTTATTCTTCCTCATACTGAGCTAAGAGAAGCTGAAGTCGTGTTGAATCGAATTCGTATTGCGGTAAATTTGGAAAGCGACCTAAACATCACTATCAGTGTCGGCCTTACTGAAATTTGTTCAAACCAAGATGAAGCTTATAAGCGTGCAGATATTGCGCTCTATGAATCAAAATCCTTAGGACGTGATACGGTGTCTATTCTGTCGATGAGTGAAAACCATTCTATTGCGTAACAGTATTCGAATTAGACAAAAAGGCCTTGGTGATGTCCAAGGCCTTTTTATTATTGTGAAGCTACAAGTTTAATCATTGTGGACAAGAAACTTCATCCCAGAACCAATTTGATTGAGTTGGTGTCTCCCAACTTCCTGGGCTGTTCTTAGCGACAAAACATTTAGAATCGTAGCTGTAAGTCTCTCCGTTTACTGCTTGAGTAACGCCTGGTTCCCAAGCCGTAACAGTGCCAGAACCGGTATTTCCGCCAGTATCTCCTCCGTTACCACCAGTATCACCGCCATTACCTGCCGATAAATCAGCTAAAGGTAAGTCTGGCTGTTCGAACTTAAATGCGTAATCCACCCCGTTAATATTCACGGTGTAGTTAGCTGGACCAGAGATAGGTAGGTAATACACCATGTCTAACTCATAAGTGCCACCAGCAGGCAGATCTTTCCAACTTGGTAAGCTGAACGCTACGCGGTGCATTGTTCCTTCTAGTCCACCGATATTGTTAGCTTTGGTGTGCCCAGAGGCAATAACGGTAAGTCCACCACCCGATTGATCTTTCGCATTGTCTGGCGCCGATACTGGAATATCAAATTGGAACTCAGTACCACCTGGAATTGCTTGACCGCTATTGTTAGTGAACGTCACTTTAGGGTTAATCGGATAGTTCTGATCACCAACTTTAAAGCCGCCAATTGAAACGGAGATATCAACTGCTTCAGATGGGATTGCACCAGTCGCAATCTTATTGCCATAAGGGGTTGCAGACTTAAACTTATCATAGATAGCTTTGGTCATAGTATTACCCATATGGTATTCACCAGTACCAGATTTACATGCCTGCTCGCTAACATCGACGTTCGTACGCTGACCGTTTGCATCGAGTTCATAACAGTTGTAGTCACCCGCTAGCTCCCAGAACATGATACCGCCGATCTCTTTATCAATAACATAATCCGCTTTTACGCTGACAGAGGCTTCATCTTCTGTTGATAAGAATACGCTTTTTTCTGCATTCCATAGCCATGGAGCTACTGCTACACTGTCGAAGTTACGCTGGTACGTGCCGACGAGTCGATCTGCAGGATCATTGACAGGATCAAGGTTATATGCGGCGCTGTAGCTGCCCAAAATACCATTTTCAAGGTTTTTCGCATGCCACATTGGCCCTGAACCCGCACCCATTTCGTTGCCGTCAGGGTCTAGGTCGTGCCACATATTGTCAATACCAAGCGCACCGTTACCACAGTTGTTCTTTTCGCCCTCACCTGTGCCTTCTGCACATTGAGTTTGATCTGGTAGCGCTGCACGTCCCCAAAGGCCATTTGTACCACCAGTGACACCTTGCCAACCGCGGGTATAGTAAGGCACACCAATGTTGATACGACCAGCTGGCATAGAACCACGGAAATAATGGTAAGCCCAGTCAGTGTTAAGGTAACCAATACCACCATAAGCTGCAGTGCCATATACATTCCACTGGACTAGCTCTGAATCTTCACCAGTGTCAAACAGCGCAGCGTTGTGACCAACGTGATCATTCCAAGCGCCGTGTAAGTCGTAAGACATGATGTTTACGTAATCAAGATACTTAGTGACATCAAATGTTTCCATACCTCGTAGTAAGTAACCTGATGAAGGTGCTGCAATGGTTAGCATGTAGTGAACGCCATCTTGAGCTGAAGCTGCATCAAGTTTTTCACGTAGTACTTTCATCAACTCTTGGTACGATGCCCATAGATAAGGGCGGCGTGGTTCCATAAATGCCTTGTCATAAGGATTACCAGCACCAGCCATTGAAGTTGGATATTCGTAGTCAATATCAAGACCATCGAATTTATACGTACGCATCATTTCAACCGCAGATGCCGCAAATTTCTCGATACCGGCGTGATTAATAGAGCCATCGTCATTCGTGGTCATTGTGTAGAAACCACCATCTGCGACTCGGTTTCCATCAGTACCAAAGTGGCCTCCTGTTTCTGCCCAGCCGCCGATAGAGATTAGAGTCTTAACACCGTAGCGTTCTTTATAGGTTGCTAGTGCACCGAAATGCCCTTTAAAGCCTAGGTTAGGATCAATATCTACCCCAGCCCACTCTTTACCTGTAGCTGCGTTGTTAGGGTCGTTAACGTCACCAAAGTTCACCTTACCGTCGGGACCGATACCCACAAACGCATAGTTAATATGAGTCAATTGTTCCCAAGGGATGTCTTTAACTAGGTAAGCAGCTTGAGGATCATCACCTGCACGCCAACTTGTAAAGTAACCAATCACGCGTCGAGGGTGATCCGCTCCCATTAACTCGCGGCCCTCTTCGTCATAGGTTGTACAATAAGGCACATCTACGCCCTGAGTTTGATAGAGACCATCTGGACGACATGTCGCTACTATAGGCGCGCTGTTTACTTGTAGAGAAGAAGATGCAGAGTTGGTTGTCGCGCCTAAGTTATCCGTCGCTTTTGCGTAGACAGCTAAGTTACCTGATTGAGTTGTTGTGTAATCGAGCGTGTAAGGCGCAGTGGCAACCGTGCCAACTAGCGTGCCCGCTACATAGAAGTCCACTTTTTCGACTGTTCCATCGCTATCGTCAGCAATCGCGCTTAGCGTTACTACACTACCTAGATCGACTGTTGATGCAGACAGATTAATATCAACCGTCGGTGCAATGTTGTCTGGATTCGCTGAGCTGACAACAACATGGACGTCACTATTTACACTTTGCCCACCTTTATCATCGTATGCGACGGCCGTAATCTTGTGGTTTCCTGGTGTTGCAGTCCAAATGGCAGAATATGGTGCTGATGCACTCTGAGCTATTACCGCACCATTAAGTAAGAATTCAACTTTGGTGACAGTTCCGTCAGTATCTGCAGCGTCTGCAGAAAGTGTTACTACATCACCTTCTGCAATTGTATCTGTCGCTGCAGGAGAAGTAATCGTCGCGCTAGGAAGCTCATTGCCGCCATTGATATCACAACTGCCAATTTCTTTCCATGGTCCCCATTCACTTGCGGTTTGAGCAGGGTCATTGTCTTGAGTCCAATGGTTAGCTTGGTAAGCCTTATCAAGGTATTGAACTTGATCACCGGAATTGTAAACCGTTGTCGATTCCCAGTTATCTAACGTCGAACAATCAACAGCCGCATAGCTATTGAATGCCATCAAGCACGATGCGCTAAGAGTACTTAGCGTAAAGGCTCTTTTTTTCGCATTCCTTTTTGATAGATGCATATTGCGTTATCCTTAAGTTATTGTTTACAAGTAATAAAAGTGGAATTAAGATCACCACGAACTTAAATTACTCAGTGAAATAACATTAGATAACAGCCGCAAAAAGACACGTTTAAAATCGTTAGAGTTCAAATTCACTCGCAAACCAAAGTGTCACATTTGCAACAATGAGACGCTTATTTTGCATCAATAACTAATAAATGATGTATTTTACTTATAAAAAATAAGCCCCTCCACCGAATCGATGAAGAGGCTTAGCTAGAAGATTGACTAGATCTCCTATAGGGGTATTTTGAGCTTTGCTCTTATTTCCTCTAGTATTACTTAAAGAATTTTCAAAAAAAACTGCAAACTTGTAAAATCCAGTTTCCTCTTTTAACAAGTTTTGTCGTTACCCCTCAGCTGTTGTATTAATTTCAGTCGGCGTTTGATTAAAATGGCGCTTAAATTCGCGAGAAAACTGTGACGTACTATTGTAACCAACACTCCTTGCCGCTACGCCTACCCTGACTCCCTCTAGTTGAATTAGCTCCCGCGCTTTGTTTAATCTCACCTTCTTCATGTACTGGATTGGGGATTCAAGAGTTACATCTCGAAAAGCTTGATGAAATGCAGATACGCTCATGTTCGCTTGTTGAGCTAGGTGCTGAACGGTAACTGTTTCCTGGTAGTTGTTATGTAAAAACTCTAACGCTTTTGCGACACGCGCATAATGACCATCATGTCGCGCGAGATCGAACAATACTTGCCCTTCTGAACTCATCAATGCTCGATAGGCCAACTCTTCCATTAAGCTATCAGCTAAAACTTCCACTTCTATCGGACAACACAATGCTTTCATTATGCGCTTGCAAACATCGAGCATTCCATCATCCATTTTAACGGCGCCTAAGCCTGTTCCTACACAGCGTTCGTCATGTGGTTTATAACAATGCAGTGATTCCAGTTTGTTGACGAGTCGATGAAGAACTTGCGGGTCAATACTGATACTCAAACCAAGCAAAGGCTCTCCATTATCAGGAAAAGACTCACATTCCAGTGGCATTGGCACACCAACAACTAAGTAGTCTTCTGAACCATATTTAACAGGCTTATCCCCTAAGTAGATATTTTTATGCCCTTGTCCCAAAACAATCACACCAGACTGATAAACAAACGGCTGGCGGCTATTTCCCTTACTGCTTCGATAGAAAAAGACGCCTTCAATTTTAGTCTTGGAAATCCCTTCAAGGTTATGGAGTTGGTTTAACTCAACGTATTGCTGCATTAAATGAGCTAACGACATTAGCACTCCTCGAAATGTAGTAATAGGCAATAATATTGGAGAAATTGACCTTTTATGATCATAAAGTCAAGACTAATATGCACAATACGAACTCAGCATGTATAACACAGAACTGAAAGGTACCCTATGAAATTTACCTATGTAAACCCTACCCAAATCCAATTCGGTCAGGGACAGATTCAAAGCATTAATTCGATTATTCCTCAAGGTAGCAAGGTTATCGTGATTTACGGCGGTGGCTCAATCAAACGCAACGGTGTTTACGACCAAGTGAGCGCAGCACTTAAAGGCTACGATTGGGTTGAGTTTTCTGGTGTAGAACCAAACCCTACCAAAGAAACTTTAGATAAAGCAGTTTCAATCGTAAAAGAAAAAGCAATCGACTTCATTTTAGCTGTTGGTGGCGGTTCAGTGATTGACGGTTCTAAGTACGTTGCTGCTGCTTCTCATTACGAAGGCGATGGCTGGGATATTATGATCGGTAAGCACCCTGTTTCATCAGCAGTTCCGTTGGGTGCCATTCTGACCCTACCAGCAACCGGTTCTGAGTCAAATATGGGCGCTGTTATTACTAAGGCAGAAACTCACGACAAACTTCCATTCATGACGCCGCACGTACAACCAAAGTTTGCCGTTATGGATCCTGATGTAATGAAAACGCTACCTGAGCGTCAACTTGTTAATGGTATCGTCGATGCTTGGGTTCACGTATGTGAGCAATATTTGACGAATGTTCACGGCGCAATGGTGCAAGATGGCTACGCTGAAGCATTACTAAAAAATCTTAAGCAACTGGGCGAAGAGTTTGAAAATCGTGACAATGACGCATGGCGCGCAAACCTTATGTGGAATGCCAACCAAGCTCTGAACGGCCTAATTGGCTCTGGGGTTCCTCACGACTGGGCAACGCATATGATTGGTCATGAATTTACTGCCCTTTGGGGTGTTGATCACGCGCGTTCACTTGCTATTGTTCAGCCGTCACTACTTCGTAATCAATTCGCAGTGAAAAGAGCCAAGCTTGAGCAAATGGGTAAAAACGTGTTTGGACTTGCAGATTCAGATACCCTTGCAGAGCAAACAATCGAAGCGATTGAAACATTCTACCAATCACTTGGCGTTACAACTCAGTTCAACGAATACCAAGGCAGTAAAGACGAGGCTGTTGAAGCGGTAGTTACACAATTAGAGCAGCATGGAATGGTAGCATTAGGTGAAAATCAAGCGATTACTCTAGACCAAAGTCGCAATATTCTAGCAAGCGCTATTGCTTAACAGATCGCCAATCATTACTCTAAAAAAGCAGCACTTGCTGCTTTTTTTCAGAGAAGGTTTTATGTGGATTGCGATATGCCTGATATGTTTTGTTCATATCTGTAGTATTGATAGAAAAAATAGAACCATTTTCTATCTTACTAAAGCAACTCCTATCCTTATAATGGCCTATCTCGTTTTCTCTTTCGAAGGTCATTCGAATCAAACTTACGCACTTCTAATCGGATCGGGGTTACTGCTTTCTAGCATTGGTGATCTCTTCTTGATGCACCCTAAAGACAAGTTCATTCAAGGCTTGGGCGCTTTTTTTCTCGCCCATATCGTCTATTCCATGGCATTTTTTAACGAGATAAGTAGCTTTAGCTTTACAACATTGAGCTTGCTACTTGCGATTGGTGTGATTGTCTATTTGTTTCTCTTACCGACTCTCGGAGAGATGAAATACCCCGTTGCCGTTTACTCACTCGCTATTCTATCAATGGCTTGGGGGGCAATCGAGTTGTGGTCTGCCTCTCCTTATATTAGCGCCGCATACGGAGCGCTCGGTGCGATTGTATTTATCGTGTCAGATTTAGTGTTAGCCATCGACAGATTTCGTAGTAGCTCTGCTTTCTCACGACACGTGATTATGGTGACCTACTACACCGCACAAGCGCTTCTTACTCTATCGGTACTGAGTTAGCACTGAGGCTCTTCTACATGGTAGCGATAAATAAGGTCGTCATAATAATGCTCGCCTATCTTGTACGCATCTTTCTCACGTTCCGCTAAAGAAAAGCCTGCTTTTTCAAGCACTTTACATGAGGCTATGTTGCCATCAGTTACGATCGCGTTAACTGTATCAATCGGGAAACTCATGGTCATGTAGTCGATGAGCCCAATCAGTGATTCAGTGCCGTACCCTTTGCCATGAAACTCAGGAAGGAGTAGATACCCCACTTCTATATGGCGGTCATTTTGCTCTGAAATACATAAGCCTGTGACGCCAATAGATTTTCCAGTCGATTTTTCACTAATCACTAAACATAGCCAGTGATTACTTGGCCAAGACCATTTTGGTAAACGTAATTCAAAACGTTCACGAATCACTGCGGCAGACGGTTTATCAAAAGCATATCGAATGACTTCATCATCCTGGTGTAAACGTTCGAATAACGCCCAATCTGATTCGGAGATTTGGCACATATTCAATTGACTAGTTTCAATTACGTACATTAAATCTCTCTAATCTAATAGTTCGTTTAAGGCTTGTTTTGACTGCTGGACCACTTGGGTTAACGCCTGCTTGTTAGCAATATAACACGTTAATGGTGCACTATCTTTTTCAATAAGTAGGCAGACATCGAACAGAGCATTGAGTCCCATACTTCCAGCAGAACCTTTGAGTTTATGTGCAAGCTGCTTCACTCCGTTGTTATCTTGGGTATTTTCCAGCAGCTCAAGAATCTCATCGGCACCTTGATTAAACAAGTGGCCGATGTCTCGCATTTTCTGTTTGCCTAATACTTCCATGTCTGTATTGATGATTTTACTATCGATGATTGCTCTCTGTTCCATCTCACGATCAACTCCACGTTCATAACATTCGGCTTGCTCAAGAATAAGCTCTTGTCCATCTAAGCTATTTTGCACGATGACACGCAATGCATCTTTATCTAGGGGCTTAGGTAAATAGCCATCAAAACCTGCAGCAAGATAGCTTTGTACTTCTTCATTATATACATGAGCAGATACCGCGATCATCGGCGTTGGTGTCATACCTAGCTCAACTTGTTGTTTGAGCTCTGCAAGTAACTCAATGCCATCGCAATCTGGCAAGTTTATATCCATTAAGACAATGTCGAAGCGTTGCTCTTTAAACACCTTCTTCGCTTGCTTGCCATCGATAGCAGTGTGGACTGTATGCCCCATGCTTTCTAAGAACCCTTCTGCAACCATGCAGTTTACCGGATTATCTTCGATCAGCAGAACCTTAGCTTTGAGTTTACATTCCGAGACAGTTTCTGACTCTTCTACGGCTTGACCTGTAGCTAACGGAATCGAGAACCAAAAGCGACTTCCTTCACCCACATGCGATTCTACCGATAGTTTACCGTTCATTGCTTCAACAATGCGTTTACTGATCGCTAAACCGAGTCCAGTTCCTCCTTTAGAACTCACGCCGCCGGAAGCCTGAGTAAAGGCATCAAACAGTGTCACTTGCTCTTGCTCGCTGATCCCCACACCACTGTCTGATACTTCAAATAAAACGTGGCCGTCACAATCTGGGTCGAGCGACACATAGATATCGACATAGCCCTGTTCGGTAAACTTAATCGCATTACCAACCAAATTATTAAGGACTTGGCTGATACGAGTGACATCACCATGCCAAAACTTCTCAACATCACTTTCAATCGTACAAGAGAGTTCTAATGATTTCTCTTTTGCTCGCCCATCGAGCAGATGCTTAGTGTCGTCGACCATAGAATATAGGTTAAAGTCGACAGGTCGTATTTCTAAATGGCCAGCTTCTATTTTGGAGTAATCAAGCACGTCGTTTAGGATTGCCAGTAGTGTCGTGCCACTGCGGTTTATCACATCAACGTAATAACCTTGCTTACTGTCTAAGCCTGCATCTTTAAGTAGTCTTGCCGTTCCGAGCACACCATTCATCGGCGTACGTATTTCATGACTCATTGTGGCTAAGAATGCCGATTTAGCACGGCTTGCTTGTTCTGCGAGAGAACGAGCTCTAGCGTGATTTTCAACTTCTTCATTAAGTCTTACGTTAGCGTCTTGAAGTTGGTGAGTTCGCTCAGCAACCAGCTCTTCTAGGTGCTCCTTATGCTCTTGTAACTCACGTTTTGCCTTGACTTCACTTTCCGCTACGACCTTTAACGCGTGGGCGGTGTTGCGCGCCGTAATAATAGCCTGCCCCATGTGCGCTAACTCGTCGTTACCTTTTACGGTTACGTCGACTTGAAGTTGGCCTTTAGCAATAGACAATAGCGCTGATGAATATTCCGCCAAACGCTTAAGTACTGATACATAAACGACTTTCCAAACGATCAACACAACGATCACCATACCTAGCACGGTAATAATCTTCAGGGTGAGCTGCGCATAGTCTAAGGTGGTTTTTAGCTCTGATACGGCAACGGTTGTGGCGGCATTAGATTCATCAACCAGTTTATTTACTGTGGTATTTAGAGCTGAAAATTGATCTAGGGTGTTTTTCATTAACTGCTGAGCTAACGTTTCATTTTCATAACGCTGCAGTAAAACATCAAACACCACTTCTCTTTGCTCAAGTTGCTTAAGTAGATCGACCATTTGAATCGAACGAGTCGGATCTTCTACAGCTTGTACGCGACGTTTCATAATAGAAAGATTATTCACAAATTCTTGGCGAATCGTTTTGATTCGGTCGATGTCTGAAACGGTGCGCGTTTCTTCAATGTGATTGAGAAGCTTAAACGCCAATAGATGCAGCTCATGGAGACGTTCCGAAAGGTCGAGATCGACTTCTACCAAGGTATCAAGTGCTTTGTACGCCTGCTGAATCTTTTGCTTGGACAATAAGTCGTAGATGTGGGTAACGTTAGCGACAGCAATTGTCGAAGTGTTAGAAACCTGAGTGCGGGTAAGCTGCTCAAGTTCCTGTGCCAACTTACGTAACTCTTCTGTACGAACAATCAATTCTTGATCTAGAAATAGACGCTTTTCGACCGTAATCCCCAACTTGGCAATCGTATCGATAACAACCTGAAGATCAGTTTCTAGCTTTTTTAGTAGAGCGGAGTCAAAAGAGTCAGAACCAAGCTGTTTAATATGCGTCAGTAAAGACTCTAACTGGGCGAATAACTCCTGCCCGGCTTGTTGGCGCTGCTTTTCAGTTTTAGCATTGGAAAGGACCTGCACTGAAGAAATGATCCGAGATGAAAGCGCAGAGACCTGACGAGCCTCAATCATGGAAGGAATCGCTGAATTAACGACGTTGCGCTCTGTTTTAGCCACAAAGCTAAAACCAAACACTCCAATAAGAGCAGAAATCAAAACCAGTAAGGCCATTGCCAAAAATGCAAACAACAACTTACGCCCAATACTAGCTTTAGCAAGTAACACGATGAATCTTCGCTTCTTTAGTCATCTATAATGCGGTATATTTTGCAGTGTTTATAGGGCCTTTACCAACGAAATACTGCATGTCTTTGATCTCCGCTATTAAAAAGCGAGCTACAACCTTAAGTGCTGTGCCACTGATTGCTTTTACAAATCTGGCTCAAGCGCAAGAACCGCTACGAATCTGTGGAATCTACCCTCATCTAAAAGACTCATACTGGTTGTCTGTCAACTACGGCATGGTTGACGAAGCTAAAAAGCAAAACGTCGATTTAAGAGTACTTGAAGCCGGCGGTTACCTTAATCTCGAAAAGCAGAGACAGCATTTGTCTCTATGTGTTCGTTGGAACGCTGATGCGATTATTTTGGGCACGGTTGCTCCCGATCTATTTTATGACTCACTACGCCAGTACGTTGGCAGCACACCAATTTTTGCTACGGTTAACAAACTCTTAGTCGATGATGCGAATAAAGCCAATCTTAAAGGTGAAGTTGGCGTCGATTGGTACTGGATGGGTTACTACACAGGCGAATATTTAAAATCTAAACACCCTAAAGGTTCAGGCATTGCAAACGTATCGCTTTTACCAGGACCAAAATCGAGTGGTGGTACTAAGCCGGTCATTGAAGGTTTTTACGCCGCAATTCAAGACAGTGATATTAATGTCACTGAAACATTGTGGGCAGACAACGACAAGGAGTTACAGCGTAACCTGGTTCAATCCGCTATCGACAACCCTGATATAGATTACATTGTGGGTAGTGCCGTCGCTATTGAAGCGGCGATAAGCGAACTGCGTAGCGCAGGAAAAACTAACGAAATAGGCTTAGTCTCTACCTACTTAAGTCACGGCGTCTATCGTGGTTTGTTACGTGATCGGGTTGAATTCGCTCCTACCGATAAAATGGTTTTACAAGGTCGCTTATCAATTCAACAAGCAGTTAGCTATTTACGCGGTGAGCCGTATGAAAAAATAATGGCTCCAATCATTGAGCCTCTTACACCACACAAATTGAATCCAAAGGTGATTGACCAATCGCTCTCCCCTTCGGAATATCGGCCAACTTTTTACGTCTATAACGAAAACAAATAATTAGGAAGTCTAAATGGAAAAAACGACTCGTACTCTACCGGAAAATAAACACATCGCTTTAGTTGCACACGACAACTGTAAGCCAGAGTTACTTCGCTGGGTTAAAGAGAACAAAGAAAAACTACAGGGGCACTTTCTTTACGCAACAGGCACTACAGGCTCAATGCTGAGTAAAGAAACTGGATTAGCGATTAAAAGTATGATCAGCGGTCCGATGGGAGGCGACCAACAGCTTGGGGCTTTGATTTCTGAAGGTAAAATTGATGTACTTATTTTCTTCTGGGATCCTTTAAACGCGGTACCACACGACCCTGATGTTAAGGCACTGCTGCGTATCGCGAGTGTGTGGAACATTCCAGTGGCCACCAACCGCGCTACGGCTAGGTTCATTATCGAGTCAGATCTGATTGAGCAAAAAGTGGATATTGAAATTCCAGATTACGAAGCTTACTTAGCGAATCGTACTTAAATTATTCAGATATAGAAAAGCCTGCAAATATTCAGGCTTTTTATTACGAGTTGATGGTCTAAAGAACTCTGAATTTTAAAGTTTGAATACTGGTATTATATGAATTGCTTCTCAAAACTTTGCAATTAATCTAGCAGACGGGCTGTCTTATGGGGAATTAGACTAAAATAGAATTGTAACGACAAAGGTATGTAGTTAACCTGTGAAAATAATAAAAAACAACGTTAAAGTCACTTTCGCTGCTCGGAGAACCTTTATGACATCAGAACATACCGACCATGATGTACTTTGTTGCCCACTTTGCGGTAGCGAAGAGTATTTATTATCTAGCAACGACAAAATGTTATGCGCAGAGTGCGGGTCATTCTTTGAAGACATCAAGTCAATCATCATCACCCAACCTGTTATACCGCATATTACAGCCTGTAGAGAAATCTCCCCACTACTATCACTATCGATGCATTAAGCCTCTAAAACTGTCTGTAATTCTCTAAGATTTTGAATTTTAAGTAAGTCCAATTTGTGACTTTTGTTGTTCAAACCGACCAAATGGACAGTTTTCACACCGGCTCGAACACCAGCTTCAAGACCTTTGGGCGTATCATCAATGTAGACGCACTCTTGTAGCTTGAATCCCATATTCATTGCGCTATAAAGAATTAAATCCGGCTCAGGCTTCCAACTGTTGGTATCAAAAGCAGAAAAAATTTTGCCTTTAAAGAACGGTAATAGTCCGGTGAGCTCAAGGCATCTTTCAATTTTATGGCTCGGAGCATTCGACGCAACGCAGTATTCAACCCCAGCTTCTTTAAGGAACTCAAGTATTTCGAATACACCATCCATAGGTTCTAGTTGCTCTTCAAAAAGAGCGTCAAGTATTTCTCGGTAAACGGGTTCAAGTTTATCAATAGAAACGTCGATGCCTAAACGATGTTTGGTGCTAGAAAGGATATCAGCAAGCTTACCACCTTCAAAGTGGCTAACCGCCTCTTCCATTGAAAGTGTGCTTCCAAAACGGTCGAAGGTCTCGCACAATGCTTGGCAGCAAAGTCTCTCACTATCGACAAGCGTGCCATCACAATCAAAGATCACACATTGAGCATTTGTCTTAGTCATTCAAATTACCTTCTTAATTTGCATTAAGAAATAATAAAAAAAAACGCTGCAATTAAAATGATGGAGTTAACAGTTTATTGGTTATTAAAACTCTGATGCTCAGAACTTTAGAGCACATCACCCTTTTACATAAGCTTTACTTTTCGAGAATAAGCTCAATATCAGCGGGAAATTCGTTACTGAGTTTGCCAAGTAACGCTGACACAAAGTGAATATCAGATTTATCAATCTTAACGACAACGTCTGAGATAAGTACGCTTTGCTCAGTCTGAGTAATGATCGCTGCCGCGACCGGCTCACCCGACTGAAAACCTAGATACAATGAACAAGGCTCTGAATAGATGATTTGAGTCAGAAACTCAACGATCATCTCTTGCTCATACTCATTTTGCCATTGGCTAGATTGAATAAGAGCAAACATCACTGTAAGGCGGTGGAAATCGACAAGGAAGATGTCGTCAGAATTGAATGACGTTTCGATGGTTGGTAACTCAGGGAGAACTTCATACTCGCGCGTGGAAACGGCTTGTTTATAAAGCGCTAAGCCTTTAAGGCTTTCTTTGGTAGGAAATTGCACATCGACTTGTTGGTACAGCCATGAATTCTTAACTTGAGCTATTTGGGGAATCAACGTCGTCATGACTAAACCTGTCTTTGTACTATTACTAGCTGAAGCTTACTCGATAACACATTGGGCTCACAAGTCTTTTGCATACATATTGCCCATCTAAACAAAAAAGCTGATATGCTACTTGTGTTTCACCTAAATATACTTAGCAAAGGACTCGTTAATAATGTTCAAAAAAACTGCAGTAGTCGGTTTACTCGCTCTAGGACTAACCGCATGTGACAGCAGCGATGAAGTGGGTGATGTAAGCCTAGGTTTGTTTACGATGAAGGATATCAAACTAAACCATATGCAAGATCCTGTTGTAACAGGCGTAACCTGTCATATCGCTTCGATTGAAGCAGATTTCAGTCTAGCTGACCCAAGCGACAGCTCAATCTCTTGTCGTCAAACGGGTGAAATCACCCCAGAAATGATTGCCAAAATCGACAAATCTAGCAATGGCGAAGTGATATTTAAAAAATCAAAAAGCATCTTTTTTAAGAGCATGAAGGTCCGCCGCATTATCGACGTCGAAAACCAAACGTTGATGTACTTATCCTACTCTACCAAAGAGACATCAGGCAGCTTCAAACATAGCCTATCAACAGTTCCACTTTGGGGAACGAAAGCGTACGGCGCTTATCAAGGCGAAAAATAGGTTACTAAAGAGTCAAACAGTTAAGTTTGACTCTTTTTTATGTAGTAATTATGAAAGCAATCTTTCACCTTTGTGATATTATGCGGGAAAATTTCCAACTCCACTTTAAACATGAAGTTTCCCGGACAGCGCAAATCTAAGCACTACTTTCCAACTCACGCTCGTGATCCACTCGTCAATCAGATGAAGCAAACACCAAAGCTATTTCGCCCGATTGTGGTTGGTGTTGGCCAAACTATCGTTGATATCGAAGCACGTGTAGACGACGAATTCCTCGCAAAATACGAACTGAGTAAGGGACACTCACTAGTTTTAGAAGAAAGCCAAGCGGATGCGCTTTATGCAGAGTTGGTTGAACGTGAGTTGATCACGCACCAATACCCAGGCGATACCATCGGTAATACACTTCACAACTACTCTGTTCTTGCTGACAGCAAATCAGTTTTGCTTGGCGTTATGTCACGCAACATTGAAGTAGGTTCTTTCGCTTATCGTTACTTATGCCGCACGTCTTCGCGCATGAACCTGAACCATTTACAAATGGTCGAAGGCTCTATTGGTCGCTGCTATACATTGATTTCGGAAAATGGTGAACGTACGTTCGCGATTAACGAAGGTCATATGAACAAGCTTCGTCCTGATAGCATTCCTGAAGATGTATTCGATAAAGCGTCAGCGCTTGTTGTCTCTTCATACCTAATGCGCGGTAAGCCTGAAGACCCAATGCCACAAGCCGTTGCTCGCGCGATTGAAATCGCAAAGGCGAAGAATGTTCCTGTTGTACTTACCCTAGGCACGAAATGGGTCATCGAAGGCAACGCGAAGTGGTGGCAAGAGTACATTAAAGAAAACATCTCTATTGTTGCAATGAACGAAGAAGAAGGTGAAGCCTTAACGGGTGAGAAAGACCCTCTTCTAGCGGCGGATAAAGCACTAGAGTGGGTTGATGTTGTTCTTTGTACCGCTGGCCCTGTTGGCTTATATATGGCGGGTTACACGGATGAATCAGCTAAGCGCGAAACAGAACTTCCATTGTTACCGGGCAACATTCCAGAGTTCAACAAATACGAGTTCAGTCGTGCGATGCGTCGTTCTGATTGTGTTAATCCAGTTAAAGCATACTCTCATATTGGCCCATACCTTGGTGGCCCTCTTGAGATTAAGAACACCAATGGTGCGGGTGATGCAGCATTGTCAGCATTACTTCATGATATGGCAGCAAACAGCCATCATCAGATGAACGTTCCAAACTCATCTAAGCATGACCAGCCATATTTGACATACTCGTCATTGTCGCAGATTTGTAAGTACGCGAACCGTGTAAGTTACGAAGTATTGACTCAGCACTCTCCTCGCCTTACTCGCGCACTACCTGAGCGCGAAGATAGCCTAGAAGAAGCATATTGGGATCGATAATAAAAATAGCCGCTAGAGATAGCGGCTTTTTTGTATGATCTTATTCCCTTGGGCAGGGGAATAACTTCAGCTCTCCCTCTTCCACAAGGACACAGTCCATTTCGGCACAATGAGCCGCTTGTAAACCCAACATCGTATCCTCGAACACCACGCAATCTTGTGGCTCAAGTTCGAGTAGTTTTGCTGCTTTGAGGAAAGTATCTGGATTTGGCTTGTGGTGTTCTACATCAGTAGCCGTAACCACAGCATCAAACTGTTGTATTAGGTTTGCCTTTGTAAGTAAGCGAATTGCACTCTCACGCTGACTCCCCGTCCCAACCGCAAGTTTTTTCTGGCCATGAAAGTGGTTTAGGACTTCTATTGTGCAATCAATATTTGAACCGTGATCATCAAGCTCCGCAAACGCTGCCATTTTATAACGTGAGACTTCAATCGGATCGAGCGCCAATCCGTGCTTAGCATTGACTTCAGCCACGATTTTAAAACTTGGCATGCCACCCAAGCTGTGCAACCACTCTTTGGTGAAGGGGAAACCGAAACGCTGCGCAGTCTTGGCCCAAGCAGTTAGATGCGCCGGCATTGTATCAATCAAGGTTCCATCCATATCAAAGATAATTCCTTGATACTTTTCTAAAGTTTTATGCATCTGAAACTCACTTTGGGGTATACAAACATAACTGTCCACGATAATTCTTACGCAACGATTGCATTGATATATTTATTATTAACAACTAACATCACTGTAAATACTTAAAAATCGATAACTTAACGGACTAAGGTAATCTCATGAATATCAAGAATAAACTGTATTCATTAGGTGTTGTAGCCATTTTTGGGGTTGTAACGGTACTTTTTGCAACAACCCACTTTACCCAGACAACTTCTCAATTGAATCAAGCGAGCTTATTGGTCGCCAAACTTGAAATACGTTTACTGAATTTGCGTAGAAACGAGAAAGATTTCTTACTGCGCAAAAGCATGAAGTATCTAGATACGTTCAACAAAAATATGGATACGTTCCTCGACTTAGAAAAACAACTATCCGTAATTTTGTCTGAACACTCTCTTCCATCTAGTGCTCAGCTTAGACAAGACATTCTTTCGTACCAAGACGGTTTTAATAAACTAGTAAGGGCTTACGAACAGCTTGGTCTTGGCCCTGAAGATAAACTCGCAGGCCAATATTTAGCAGATTTAACCGCCATTAGAACGTCTTTATCAAGTGACCAACTGGTCAACCTATTTGAATTCAACAAGCAGGTACTAGAAGGTAAGTTCGCGGCAGAATACCTGCCACCAGGTGCGACTCAACTGACCTCTTCAGCAAATGCCTATATCCAGCAGCGCAAATTGATTGGGCTTAAATACAACGAAGGCCTATTGGGTGACACTCGTAACCTATCGCATACTGTTGAAAAGCAATTCAAAGCATTTGTCCAAGCACTTGATGAGCAATCTCAAGCAACTAAAGATCAGTTAGCGACACTCAAAATGGTCATGACGGCATTAGTCGTCTTGATAATCTTTGGTTTCATATTCCAGATCTCTCGTTCAATCAACCAACAAGTTGCGTCGCTACTTGCTGCTATTCAAGAAATCGCCAACACCAACAATGTCTCGCTACGCGCGAATTTAACTCGCAACGACGAGCTATCTGAAATTGGCAATTACTTTAATATGTTGCTTGATAAGTTTGAGGGACTTATTTCAGGCACCCAAAGTAAATCTGCGGCCCTTTCTGGAAGCACTTCGAACATGCATGGCGAACTGCAAAACGTGATGGAGCAGTTCCACGTCCAAGCTAATCACACCAGCATGATGGCCACATCCGTACAAGAGATGGTCTCTACTATCAACGAAATATCAGAAAGTACTGCAGTCGCGGTAGAAGGTGTGCAGCAAGCGTCTGTTAATGCGCAGAATGGCCGGAAGGTTGTAGAGACGACCGTAAACAACATTGACCAACTATCAAGCATTTTGGGTAATAGCCAAGAGTCTATCAACTCACTAAATAATCACGTCGACAAGATTGGCGATGCGGTCAATATTATTCAAGAAATTGCGGAGCAAACTAACTTACTCGCGCTGAATGCGGCGATAGAAGCCGCACGTGCCGGTGAACAAGGCAGAGGCTTTGCTGTAGTCGCTGATGAAGTTCGTGCATTAGCAAGCCGTACGCATCAATCAACTGAAGAAATTACCAAAGTCGTTACCGCCATCCAGAGTCAGATGTCAGAGGTGGTGACTAATATCGATCAATGTAACGATCAAGGAGCACAAACGCTTGAAGCATCACAAACGCTTGATAGTAGTCTGTCGCAGATTCTTGATGATATGACCAACATTCAGGCTAATTCTGAACGTATTGCCTCTGCAATTGAAGAGCAAGGGATTGTGATGAACCAAGTCAGCGACTCAATCACTGAGTTGAATGCGATTTCTGAAGGTAATATGAGCTCTGCACAACAATGTCTTAATGAGGTTGATGAAATTTCAGTGCAAGCGACGGATATGGACAGTGCTGTCGCCGAGTTCAAAACATCTTAATGGACATTAATATCATGTAGTTCTAACAAAAACCCTAGCAGTTCCGCTAGGGTTTTGTTTATACACTTAATTATTGGACAAAGCTTTACTCGTCATCTAAAGGGATCAACTTAGTATTGCCACCACGTGCTTTTTCGCGTTTACGCTGAACCATGGCATAGAAGCCTGGGATTAAGAACGTACCCGCAAGCAGCACACACAGAAGCCCACCAATTAGAGAGATACCCAATGAGTTCTGGCTTACATGGCCAGCGCCTGACGCGAAGATCAGTGGGAAAATACCCAAGATAAACGACCAAGACGTCATGTTTACCGCTCTAAATCTCAGTTTACCCCCCTCTACCGCCGCCTTATCAATTGGCACATCTTTCTCTTCACGCTCTACTTTGGCGAATTCGACAATCAAGATTGCGTTCTTCGCTGCGAGTGCTATGAGCAGTACTAAACCTATCTGTGCATACAGGTTCAACGGTGTCCCTGTTAAGTTCAGAGCCAAGAAAGAACCTAAGGTCGCGATTGGTACTACCAATATAATCGCGAGCGGAATCGTCCAGCTCTCATACTGTGCGACCATAAACAAGTAGATAAAGATCAACGCGAGTGCAAAAGCGAAGATAGCTTGGTTACCCGCTAATACCTCTTGGTAAGCCATACCAGTCCACTCGTATTGATATCCTTGTGGAAGTATCTCTGCTGCGACGCGTTCCATCGCGGCAATTGCATCACCACTTGAGTAGCCCGGCGCTGGCTGACCTTGGATAATGGCACTGCGGTACATGTTGTATCGCCAAGCAACATCAGGCTCAAAGATTTGATCGTGCCTAACCAATGTGCTGAGAGGAATCATCTCACCGCTTGACGAACGAACGTGGAAACGCTCTAGGTCTTCCATACCTTTACGGTGTTCCCCATCCGCTTGCATAGTTACGCGGAAGTTCTTACCGAACATGGTGAAGTCATTCACGTAGAGGGAACCTAAGTTACCCTGTAGCGTTTGGAAGACACTTGATAGTGGAATACCAAGTTGTTGCGCTTTCTCACGGTCGATATCAACATAGTAGTGAGGCACGTTGGCGCGGAACGTACTGAAGGTGAAGCCGATTTCAGGTTGCTTATTCGCTTCCTCAATCATCTGGCCCATCACCATCGCCAGATCGGTTCTGCTTCGACCTAACGTATCTTCTAATACAAACTCAAAGCCTGACGCAGCGCCCATTCCTGGAACGGCTGGTGGCCCCATGGCAAACACAATTGCTTGTGGCAGTTCCATTGCCGCACGTCCGTTAATGCGCTGTGCAATGGCGTTAGCTGAATGGTCACCATCAAAGCTATTTCTTGTGTCCCAATCATGTAGCTTGATAAATAGTGATGCACCGTTAGATGCCGCAGCACCAGTCATAAATGCATAACCGTTGGCAACAGTAATACCATCGACACCCGGTTCTTGCTCGACTATATCGATAAGCTGTTCGGTTACCTCTTCAGTACGAGATAGCGACGCCGCATCTGGCAACTGAACGTTAACTAATAAGATGCCTTTATCTTCTTGTGGTACAAACGCCGTTGAAGTGGTCTTGGCGAAGTACGTCACAGCACCTACCGCCACTACGAAGAACGTCACTAGAAGCAGTGCCTTCTTAACCAAGAAGCCCGCGATTTGTCCATAACGTACTGTGATGCGCTCTAGGCCTGAGTTAAATGCCGTAAACCAACGAGAAGTATTGCCACCACCCTGCTTCAACACTAATGAACACAGTGCTGGTGACAGCGTCAGTGCATTAATAGAAGAGATAACAACTGAAATACAGATCGTCAGCGCGAACTGACGGTACATGATCCCTGTGATTCCCGGAAGCATCGCTACTGGTAAGAATACCGCCAATAGCACCAAGGTTGAGGTGATGATTGGTCCAGTTACCTCTTTCATCGCGATTAAGGTTGCTTTACGCGGTGACAACGAAGGATCTTTTGCCATTGTCGTATCGACGTTTTCGATAACTAGAATCGCGTCATCAACCACGATACCAATCGCGAGAATCAAACCAAACAAGGTAACCGTATTAATCGTGAAACCTGTCGTCTGCATGATCGCAAACGTACCAATCAAGGAAACCGGAATCGCTACAACAGGAATCAGTGTTGCGCGCGCACTACCTAAGAACAGGTAAGTCACCGCAATAACCAGTAGAATCGCTTCCAGCAGCGTTTTTACTACCCCTTTAATCGATTCAGCGACAAACACTGTCGTATCATAACTGGTCTCATATGCCATCCCCTCTGGGAAATTCACACTCAAGTTATCAAGCAGTTCCATTACCGCTTTACCACTTTCAAGTGCGTTAGCATCAGATTGAAGAGACAAAGCAACGATTGATGCATCTTGGCCACGGAATTTACCGCTACCGTCGTAGAACTTCTTACCTAGCTCAACGCGTGCAACGTCTTTTAGGTAAACGGAAGAACCATCAGGATTAGCGCGTAGTACCACATTCTCGAACTCATCAACACTTTCCAATCGACCTTTAGTCACTAGGTTAAATTGCACTTCTTGAGCTTCGCTGTATGGTGCCGCACCGACACGCCCCGCAGCAACCTGCACGTTTTGCTCCGCTAATGCGCCATATACATCACTCGTGGTTAGCTTTAAGTTGGCCATTTTCTCAGGATCAAGCCAAACACGCATTGCGTATTCACCGCCACCAATAACGCTAACTTCACTAATACCCTTAACACGAGCCAATTGGTCTTTCACGTTGAGGTTGATGTAGTTGATCAAGAATTGATCGTCATACTTACCATCTGGTGAATAGAAGTTAAGTACCATCAACAGGTCAGGTGAACGCTTTTTAACGGTCACACCAACCATGCGCACTTCTTGAGGCAGCTTAGACTCAATTTGAGAGACACGGTTTTGTACGTTGACCTGAGCCATGTCAGGGTCAGTACCAACGTCAAACGTTACGTTGAGGTTATATGAGCCGTCATTAGCACTTTTCGAAGACATATAAATCATGTTTTCGACGCCATTGACCGACGTTTCTATTGGGTCTGCTATCGCCTGCTCGACGACTTCAGCACTTGCGCCAGTATAGTACGCAGTCACGCTCACCGATGGAGGACTGATTTTTGGGTATTCAGCTACAGGCAAGATCGCTAATGAGATCGCCCCCGCCAAAGTCAATATGATCGAGATGACCAGCGCAAACTTAGGACGCTGGATAAAGAAACGACTTAACATTTACACCTCTCTATTCAGCCGATTGTGGCTGTTCAAAACGAACTGGAACACCATTACGGATACGTTGTAATCCTTGAGTAATGACTTGCTCATCCGCATTGATACCACTTCTGACAATGACTCCTTTCTCCAACTGTCTTCCAAGTTCAACGTTTCTTCGTTCTGCAACGTTTCCTTCTGCTACAACCATGACAAAGTTACCTTCCAGGTCGGTTTGTACTGCGCGGCGAGGAATAACAATAACATCCATCGGTTGTTTTTCGCGTAGTTCGATACGAATGTGCTGACCAGGCAGTAAGCGATAGTCAGGGTTATCGACAATCGCACGCATTGCCAATGTACCGGTATTTAGGTCGATTCGATTACCTAAGAAGTCTAACTTGCCTAAATGCTCAAACGGCTGGCCATTTTCCAATACCACTTGCACTTCTACAGCGTCAGCCGATCCTTCCCCCTTTACTTTATCCATACCTAGCTCTAAACGCTCACGTTCACTGATACTAAAGCTTGTGTGGACAGGGTCTAAGCTCACTAACGTGGTGAGAATACCTGATTGAGGAGAAACCAAATCACCGGTACTTACCTTGCTTTGAGCAATGCGACCCGCAAATGGCGCTTTAATTTGGGTATAAGAGAGATTGACCTCTGCGAGGTGAGTCTGAGCCTTTCCATCTTCAACTTGCGCCTGGGCACCTAGTAAGGCTGCGTTGAGGTTATCGAATTCAGATTGAGAAATACTGCCCTTTGGCAACAGGTTTTTGCCACGTTCGAAATCAAGTTCCGCTTTCTTTAGCGTCGCTCTTGCTTGAGCTAACGTCGCTTTCGCACTTGCTAATTGTGCTTCAAATGACGAGGGTTCGATTGAATAGAGTAACTGACCCTTTTCGACCATCTCACCTTCCTCAAAATGTCTCGCTTTTAGATAGCCAGTCACTTGAGCGGTAATATTGGTATCTTCAACAGCTTCTACACGTCCGATGTACGACTTGCTCTGCTGGTGAGGGGTAAATTGAGCTTGCTCAGCTACAACGAGTTGAGCCGGTAATTGTTTCTGTCCTTGGGTATTGTCGCCGCATCCTACGAGAAAAAGAGCACTACTTAGTGCTGTGAAGAGTAACGTTTTTTTCATTGAATAGACCGTTAGATAAATAAAAAAATGGGCTTATCTAAAGCTACCTAACGGTCTAAAAATGAATGTCCGAGAATTATCAGGGGGATTAGTTTAAGTGTATCAAGCTGTTACAGACTCAGACTTTATGTGACCAGCGACACAATCTAGTAGTTCTTGCCCAGAACTCCACGTATAGACAAGCTCTGGTACTTGGTTACCACAAGGTGCGTTCCATAACCTTTCTAGGTCACATTTTCCGCCTAGATGATCATAAAAATCCACCGCTTGTTTATTATCCTTCATCACTTCTAGATAGACGCCGTTATCTGGGAAATACTGAGCGATCCACTTCGACATTTCTGACAACAGTCGCACACCTAAACCACGACCTCGATAAGCAGGGTCGATATGCAAAGCATCAATAATGGTTCCCTTTTCAAAATCATGATTACCAAACGCGCAAATAAAGCCACATAGTAGCCCGCCCTCTTCAAGGATCACGACATGTTGGTTAAATGGTGGGTTAATCAGGCGAGTTTGCCAAATTGCGGATCGTTCGTCTTGAACATCATTTTCGAGGAAGTCTTTACCAAGTATTCCATAGTAAAACTTCTTCCAGCTCTCTGCATGCAATGTAGCAATGCGCTCATAGTCGCTATATTCAGCTACTTTTAATTCCATTTGTAGTACCTTATTACTTCCTGTAAGGATTGTTTGCCCCTTCATACTATAAAACATTTATCTAAAAGCCAAACATTCTGAAACTTTGCCCATTCGTAATGCATAGTCACTCTTATAAAAGCTACAAATCGTTACCAAATATCCTCGTTTATCCCTCATAAATTTGAACTGTGCCGTTTGACTTACACATGTACGCTGATATTCTAGCGTACAACTGTTAGCTCAAAGGAAATTCACCATGTCTGGCTCTAGTAAACCACCGCTGATTTGGTTAAACATCTTTATTTTTTTATCATCATTTATCGGCGCTACTGTCATTGTGCCTTGGTATGGAATCACATTAGGCTATGGCGCTGAACACCTTATCTGGTTTGTCGTTGCGTTTTCATTTTGTAACCTATCGATTACTGCTGGATACCATAGACTGTGGTCACACAAAACATTTGAGGCACATTGGTCATTGCGTTTTCTTTTTGCCATCGGTGGTGCTTTTGCCCTTCAAAATAGTGCACTGCATTGGAGTTCTGATCACCGTATTCACCATAAGCATGTCGACAACAACGACAAAGATCCTTATTCAGCGAAACGCGGTTTTTGGTTCTCTCACATAGGTTGGATGCTGCGTGAGTACAATGCCAATACCTATACTGACTATTCAAATTGCCGTGATTTACAGAAAGATAAGATCGTGATGTGGCAACACAAGTACTATGTACCATTGGCACTTGCGACCAACTTTGGTTTCCCAATCCTGCTGGGCGTGATCTATGGCGATATGATTGGCATGCTACTCGTGGTTGGAGTACTGCGTTTGGTACTGAGTCATCACTCGACATTCTTTATTAACTCGTTAGCGCACATCTGGGGCTCACAGCCTTATACGAAAAAAAATACCGCGCGTGACAATGCTGTATTGGCGGTATTTACCTTTGGTGAGGGTTACCACAATTACCACCACATCTTTGAAAACGATTACCGCAACGGTATTTACTGGTGGCAATATGATCCAACTAAGTGGTTGATCAAGTCGTGCTCTTGGTTCGGTTTAACCAAAAAACTTCGCGTAACACCTAAGCTTAAGATTGAGAAAGCTCGCGCTAAACAATCGCTAACTGAAGCGACTCAGAAAGTAAGCAAGCTGCCCAATGCCCAACAGCTTAATGAAGCGTTAAACAAAGAGTTTGATGCGCTCGTTGCAAAAATGTCCGATTACTACGACATAAGAAAGCAAATTCTTGAGGCTAAAAAGGTTAACTTAGCAGAGAAGTATGAACGCTCGATTCTTAAAGTACGTTACCAGCAGATGAAACAAGATCTTGCTGCTCAACGTAAGAGCTGGAATGCGATGGTTGCACAGTACGCTTAAACCAAACCAAAGAATAACGAAAGGCCCTCATTGCGAGGGCCTTTTCTGTTTAGAATTAGATAAATAGAGGGTTAGCGTTTTTCAACACACAAGTATATTCAATACAATCAATACTCTGTCCATGCAATTTCGCGTAATCTTCTACTACGCGAACCTTAGTGAAGCCGTTAGATGTTAAGACTTTCTGTGACGCCATATTGTTCACTTCGGCATAAGCAAATATTCGTTTAATACCGCGTCCTTTAAGTACGAACATTCCCCTAGCCAGTGCCCTTTTTGCGATCCCTTTACACGTAAATGCTTTACCCACTCGATAACCGACATGTGCAGTGCCTTTTCTAAGATCGACATTAGTGAAGTTAAGCCTACCTGCGATAGTTCCAATCGATGTTTTAATGATGAGTGGTAGCAACTGGTGACATTTGTATTCAAGCAAGAAATGCTCAATATGAGTTTGCACACCTTCGTTAGAATAGAACTCTTGTTCCCTTGGTGGAATAAAGGTATCAAACCAGCCTTTATTCTCTAGCTCAAACGTTAACAACTGCTCGGCGTCATCAAGGCTGAGCAGCTCTAGTTTAATATCAGCAAAATCCTTTTGCTCAGCCATTGTTATTCCTTAACGGTTAGCGCTTTTTACCACGGTTGGCATGAATCTTAAGTTTAGCTTTCATTTTGCGCTTGTCAGAGTTTCGGCCTCTGCGTTTTGGAGAGCGATCCGTTTCAACTTCTTCAATCAAGCTCGGTTCGAACCCTTCAAGCCATTCCTGAGGTAACTTACTGTCTAATAGACGTTCAATCGCCTCTAGTAAATACTCTTCATCACGACTCATTAAAGATACCGCGAAGCCTTCTTTACCCGCTCGGCCAGTACGACCAATGCGGTGGACATAATCTTCAGCCTTGTAAGGCATATCAAAGTTAACAACCTGTTCAAGTTGCTGAATGTCTAGCCCGCGCGCTGCAACATCTGTTGCGATGAGTGCACGCACCTGGCCCGATTTAAAGTCATCTAACGCTTTTTGGCGCGCGCCTTGGCTTTTATCACCATTGATTGATGCCGCTTTAATTCCATCAAGTTTCAGCTCCTTTGCCAGAGCATCACTGCCCTGCTTGGTCTTTGTAAAAACGAGCACTTGTTGCCAGTTGCGTGAACCAATTAGGTACGCTAACAGCTCGGCTTTGCGCTTTTTATCCACCGGGTAGACCATCTGCTTGACGGTTTCAGCGGTACTGTTCGATGGCGTTACTTGAACTTCAACTGGCTCACTAAGCATCTTATAAGCGATGGTCTTGATGCGCTTATCAAACGTAGCTGAGAAGAACATCGTTTGGCGCTCTTCATTACATCGTTTAAGGATGCGTTTGATGTCTGGCATAAAGCCCATATCAAGCATGCGATCAGCTTCGTCTAGGACTAGGTATTGTGTCTTAATCAGGTTGATGTTTTTGCAGAACAGATGATCAAGTAATCGACCGGGCGTCGCAATGAGGATATCGCAGCCCTGATCTAGGTTGCGCGTTTGCACGTTCATGCTTGTGCCACCATAAGCGGTAACGACTTTTATGTCGGTATCCTGAGCATACAACGTAATGTTGTCGAATACTTGTTGTGCAAGCTCTCGAGTCGGTACGAGAACCAGTGCGAGTACATCATTACTTTGAATGTCGCGAGTCTTCTGTGACTCAAGTAAACGTTGAATAATAGGTAATCCAAACGCCGCCGTTTTCCCGGTTCCGGTTTGAGCGCCAGCAAGCACATCTTGGCCTTCTAGCACATGTGGAATGGCGTGCTTTTGAACTTCAGTCGGCTGTTTAAAGTTAAGCTTATCAAGCGTAGTTAAAAGAGTTGAGCACAGCCCAAGAGATTGGAAATCGGTCGACATGTAAATTACCTATAATTGCAAGGTCGACGATTCTATCAGAATCTTTTGCTAGCGGTTAGTATCTCAGGGTAGAAGGCACTAAATACTTCATCAAGTTGGTGATAGTTTGATTCAATGTAAGGGAAACACTCTGCTAGTACTTTCATGGTTGGTCTTCGGCTAGACATGCGGCGCAGTGCAAGCTCGATATTTTCAATATGCTGATAAGACTCTAACCAACGCCCCTCCCACATCGCAGTCGAGGTACGAACAAAGGATTCAGGTAACGTCGTAACCGCATCCGATTCAACATTCTGTTGTGCAAACTGACAAAATCCATCCAACTTCATAGAGTGGAATTCAGACCAACGTTTAGCTAGACAGTGATCCCAGAACATATCCAATGCAATGCCTGAAAAGCGTCTTACTCCTTGAGGAAAGTGTCCCTTAGACTCAATCACCAATGGATGACTATCTGTAAACGAATCGACAAAACGGTGCAGTCGTACCCCCTCAGATATACCTGAAGAGAACTGGTTATCAGGATTACCTCTGACAAAGTCACCTAACAAGTTACCAAGCAAACTAGACTGGCAATGATCGGCAATATGAAGGTGAGCAAGATAATTCAAGGTTATTCCTAGTCGGCAGTTATTGAGAACTACCTAGTAGTATAAAGCACAAAGCCAGCGCATCTGCACTGGCTCTTTCTGTTAACCACCAAAATGGTGGCTTCTATTTCCGAAGAATTTATTTAAAGATCTCTTCTGCGAGTTCTTCAATTGACTGCTCATAGTCTGAGAGCTCAAAGCCAATTTCCATCGCATCAAGTAGCTCAAGACATTCTTCGTTAATTGTTTGGTCACTCATTCTGACCTCCTTTTAAAACATTGTTTCAAGACCGGCAAAGGCCTTAGTACCAATATGCGGTACTTGTGTTCCTTTTTAAACCACTTATATGACAGTTTTTTGAAAGGAGAAAGTAAAAACTGGCTATGGTTTGAATCATATCTCAAGTAAACGTTTACGTGAAAACAGAAGTAGCGAGTGTATAATTAAATTTACAACACTGGTAAATAATCCGTACATTTAGCTTGATATCATCCATTTTATCTTGAATAATGCGCTCAAAAGCAGTTATTTCGTTCGCTCATGCAGCCACACGCGGGCTAAATGACTAAACCTTCGCCATAATAACGTAAAGAAATATATACAATGAATAAATCAAAGGTATTGGGTAGTACTTTGATCATCGCCGGTACTACTATTGGTGCTGGTATGTTGGCACTACCACTCGCTTCAGCCGGAATTGGGTTTACAACATCACTAATCATCATGGTCGCACTCTGGTCGCTAATGGCTTATACCGCACTACTAATGATCGAAATTCACCAACACGCAGAACAAGATGCCACCCTACACACCTTAGCAAACAAATTTTTGGGTAAAAAAGGCAAATGGGTAGCAAGCTTCGCGATGATGTTCTTATTCTACGCATTATGTTCTGCATACATTGCTGGTGGTGGTTCACAGTTCGCTGACCGTATTTCAGGCTTTACTGGAATCGAGGTTTCCAACACCACATCAACCTTACTGTTTACTTTCATCGTTGCAGCTGTGGTAACGATCGGTACATCAACGGTTGATAAAGTAAACCGTGTGCTTTTCTTAGTTAAGATTGTCGCGATGGCGATGGTACTGACCTTTTTAGCCCCAAACGTCACCGAGTCATACTTACTAAGTATGCCTGTTGAGCAAGGCCTGGTGATTGCTGCTATCCCGGTAATTTTCACGTCATTCGGCTTTCACGGCAGTATCCCAGCGATTGTTAACTACTTAGATGGACACACGCCGTCGCTACGTAAAGCTATCCTTATTGGTTCAGCAATCCCGTTAATCGTCTACGTATTTTGGCAGTTGGTGACTTTGGGTGTTGTTAATCAATCTACCCTGCTTTATAACCAAGGTTTAAGTGCGCTTATTTCAACGCTTGCTACAACCGTTCATAAATCGAACCTTGGCCAAACCATCGGTGTATTCGCCGACCTTGCGCTACTTACCTCATTCCTTGGTGTTAGTTTAGGTCTGTTTGAATTCTTAGGTGATAGCCTAAAAAAACAAGGGAAAGGTAACTCACGAGTCGTCATCGGCGCAGTCACTTTCTTACCACCAATGGGGTTTGCTTTATTTTACCCCCAAGGCTTTATCATGGCATTAGGCTACGCGGCAATCGCACTGGTTGTGTTAGCTATCTTCCTACCAATCCTGATGGTGAAGAAAGCGCGCGCTCAATCTGAACAAGACCATTACCAAGTTATTGGCGGCAATCTTGGCCTCGCAGTGACGAGCACTGTTGGCGTGTGTATTGTTGGTGCGCAGCTACTTATCACTATGGGTGTGTTACCTGCTCTAGGCTGATAACTTTCCCCACATAAAATAATCAGTAAAAACGGCGTCTTTAAGACGCCGTTTTTGATCGTTTTGAAAATTAATCGCCTAAAACTTCACATACGCTGCAATTTTTCTTTTTGTGGCCCGTTCTTATTACTCAATACCGATACATAATCGATGAGGTTGATATGAAAACGAAGTTTAAGTTTGCCTTCTCAGCTATTGCTGCTATTGCCGTCCTTGCCTCTTTTGTAGGTAATGCGGACAGTGATATGCCTAAAACAAAAACTTCAAAAGGATATGAAGTTGCAACACTTGCGGGTGGTTGCTTTTGGTGCACGGAATCGGACCTTGAAAAACTGCCTGGCGTCTTGGACGTAGTATCAGGCTACGCTGGCGGAAATGTTGATAACCCAACCTATAAACAGGTGTCATCGGGTAAAACCGGACACATCGAAGTTATTAAAGTAAAGTATGACCCTAAAGCGGTCAACTATGAGCAAGTCCTCGATCAATTTTTCCGTCACATTGACCCGACTGACGATCAGGGTTCATTCGTCGATAGAGGTCGCCACTATCGCCCTGCTATCTTCTACCATACTGATCAACAAAAGCAGATTGCTGAAAGCTTCATGGCTGAAATCGATGCACTCGGTATCTTCAAAAAACCACTCAAAACAGAGTTGATTAAATTCACCAAGTTTTGGCCTGCCGAAGACTACCATCAGGATTACTACAAGCGAAACAAATTTCGCTACAATTACTACCGTTATGCGTCTGGTCGTGACCAATACTTAGATGGCATATTCGGTGATGAGCATGAAGAGAATCCTGTCACTCTGCGCCAATTGATTGATGAAAAAAACGCCGTTGCAAACATTAAGGCTTACAGCAAACCGTCTGACAAAGAGATCAAAGCAAAGCTGACGGACCTTCAATACTACGTGACACAAGAAGAAGGGACTGAACGCGCATTCAATAACGAATATTGGGACAACAAAGAGCAAGGTATTTATGTTGATATCGTGACTGGTGAGCCTCTGTTTTCTTCTACCGACAAATATAAGTCTGGTACAGGATGGCCAAGCTTTACCAAGCCAATTAATGAAGGTTACATTGTCACGAAAACCGATTATCACCTACTTTACCCACGTACCGAAGTAAGAAGTCGATTTGCTGATTCTCACCTCGGGCACGTATTTAAAGATGGTCCTGCACCAACGGGCCTGCGCTACTGTATGAACTCAGCCGCCATGCGATTCATCCCTGTTGATGAGTTAGAAAAGCAAGGCTACGGCGAGTATTTATACCTATTCGACTCAAATAATGATTAGATTAATTGATTTTTCAAATCAAAGCTTCAACGTTTCGGGCTGGCTAAGATTGGTTCACTTTGCCAAACACATAAAAAAACTCCGCGAAAGTAACTTCCGCGGAGCTTTATAAAGATTAGGCAGTAGAAAGCTCAATAGCTTCTAAAATGCTCAGAATTCCTTTTGCTTTCAGCTAGGCTAACACCCTACTCCCAATCAAGGATAACTTTGCCAGAAAGCCCGCTACGCATCGCGTCGAAGCCTGCTTGGAAGTCATCAACCTTGAAGTGGTGAGTGATGATTGGTGTTAGGTCTAGGCCTGATTGAATCAATGAAGCCATCTTATACCAAGTTTCGAACATCTCACGCCCGTAGATACCCTTGATGACAAGTCCTTTGAAGATCACTTGGTTCCAGTCGATACCCATGTCTGATGGTGGAATACCTAGTAGAGAGATCTTACCGCCGTGGTTCATATTGGTTAGCATGCTGTTGAACGCAGATGGTACACCTGACATTTCTAGACCTACATCGAAGCCCTCTGTCATACCTAGCTCAGACATTACGTCTTCAAGCTTCTCTTCCATGACATTTACTGCGCGTGTAACGCCCATGTTCTTAGCAAGTTCTAGACGGTATTCGTTTACGTCTGTAATTACTACGTGGCGTGCGCCAACGTGTTTAGCTACTGCTGCAGCCATAATGCCGATTGGGCCTGCACCAGTGATTAGCACGTCTTCGCCCACTAGGTCGAAAGATAGCGCTGTGTGCACTGCGTTACCAAACGGGTCAAAGATAGACGCTAGATCATCAGAGATCTCAGCAGGGATCTTAAATGCGTTGAACGCAGGGATCACAAGGTATTCAGAGAACGCACCAGTACGGTTTACACCCACACCTGTTGTGTTACGACATAGGTGAGTACGGCCGCCACGACAGTTACGACAGTGACCACAAGTGATGTGACCTTCGCCTGATACGCGATCGCCAATGTTAAAGCCGCGAACTTCTTGGCCCATGCCTACAACTTCACCCACGTACTCATGGCCAACAACCATAGGAACAGGAATCGTTTTTTGTGACCATTCGTCCCAGTTGTAGATGTGCACGTCTGTACCACAGATCGCCGTTTTCTTAATCTTGATTAGAAGGTCGTTGTGGCCAACTTCAGGTTTCTCAACCTCAGTCATCCAGATGCCTTCTTCAGGCTTTAGCTTAGAAAGAGCTTTGATTTTCATATCGTTACCTAATTCATCTCGCCCACCATTCGGGCGAGAATCAATAATTCTTGTTTTCTATTTTCATCTGTGGGGAAAATTAGATAATGCCCATGTCTTTACCAACTGCGATGAACGCGTCGATCGCACGGTCTAGCTGCTCACGCGAGTGCGCTGCAGACATCTGAGTACGGATACGTGCTTGACCTTTTGGTACCACTGGGAATGAGAAGCCCACTACGTAGATGCCCTTCTCAAGTGCACGCTCAGCGAACTCAGCGGCTACTTTTGCATCACCCAGCATGATTGGGATGATTGCGTGGTCTGCGCCACCCATAGTGAAACCAGCGTCTTCCATACGAGCGCGGAAGTGTGCTGCGTTTTCCCATAGACGGTCACGAAGCTCACCACTCTCTTTAAGTAAATCAAGAACGCGGATTGAAGCGTTTACGATCGCAGGCGCAACAGAGTTCGAGAAGAGGTATGGACGAGAACGTTGACGTAGCCAGTCAATCACTTCTGCTTTACCAGACGTGTAACCGCCTGACGCGCCTCCCATTGCTTTACCAAGCGTACCCGTGATGATGTCGATACGGTCTACAACGTTATGGAATTCGTGCGTACCAGCGCCAGTTTTACCCATAAAACCAACAGCGTGCGAGTCATCAACCATTGTCAATGCGCCATACTTATCTGCTAGGTCACAGATAGCTGGAAGGTTCGCAACTACGCCGTCCATTGAGAACACACCATCTGTCACGATAAGAATGTGGCGTGCACCTGCTTCCTTCGCTGCGATAAGTTGCTGCTCTAGCTCTTCCATGTTGTTGTTCGAGTAACGGAAGCGCATTGCTTTACATAGACGTACACCGTCGATGATTGAAGCGTGGTTTAATGCGTCAGAGATGATTGCATCTTCTTTGCCTAAGATTGTTTCAAATAGGCCTGCGTTCGCGTCAAAGCACGATGTATAAAGTATAGTATCTTCTTTACCTAGGAATGTTGATAGCTTGTCTTCTAGCTCTTTGTGGATGTCTTGAGTACCACAGATGAAACGTACAGACGCCATACCAAAGCCGTGCTGTTCCATACCCGCTTTACCTGCTTCGATAAGCTCAGGGTGGTTCGCTAAACCGAGGTAGTTGTTTGCACAGAAGTTCAATACTTCTTCACCTGTTGAAATCTTAACAGCGGCTTGCTGCTGAGAAGTAATTACGCGCTCAGACTTGTAAAGGCCTTCCGCCTTTACTTCTTCGATTTGTTGTTGGATCTGGTTGTAGAATGCAGAAGACATTGCAAATTCCTTCCTAGTTATTGTTAGCAAGTCGTTTCACTTGCTTCCCGTCTTCAGCCTTGCTGTAACAAACAAGTTCTGAAGAGCAAAATCTAATGTCTTAAGTGTAATTCAAGCATGTAGTTTACATTATCCCACCGAGTGGAAAAACATTAGTGAACTGAAGGCACAAATAAGAGCGTTTAATGACAAAAGTCACAGGTTACTGCTTATAAGCTTGTTATTATTGATGTTTGAATGGGGTAAGCTTAGAGGCTGATGCGCGGGAAAAAACCTAAGGGCGACCAAACTTGGTATGGTACGCCCGTCAAAGGCTAGTCATATTGAGGGAACAAGATTTCACTCTCGACTTTCAAGCATTAATGTCATGACAGAAAATGCAAAAACACCCAATGTTGCAAATAAGATGTTTTCAAGCATGGACCATAGATCGAGTAACGTTGTGGCTTGCTGCATAAGTCATCTCCTTTGACTATTACGAGGCTTTCAACATATCGTACAGCGCAGCCATAAACTGCGATCGCAATCTCAAGATAACATTATTCACAAACAATTAACCAAAATGGATTATGAAAAATACCAAACTCATCGCCCTACTTCCTGATCTTGCGAGCTTCATTCTTATTGTCGATGAAGGCAGCTTTACCGCGGCGGCGAAGCAATTGAATGTGACACCTTCTGCGTTGAGTAAACTGGTTACTCGCCTTGAGTCATCACTCTCGGTCAAGCTATTTGAACGTACCACTCGTAAACTGATTATCACTCGCGCAGGCCAACAAGTTTACGATCAAGCAATGGTGATGCTAAACGCGGCCAAACAAGCAGTTGAGCTTTCAACATCAGCCCATGAAGAGATGTCAGGGGCACTAACAATTGCGGCACCTGAAGCATTTCTAAACTCCGTATTGCAGCCACACGTTGTGCCGTTCTTACGACAATACCCTGATATTCAGTTGAAACTGCGTGTTGCGGATGGGGAGATAGATCTTATTCGTGATGGCATTGATGTCGCCTTCAAGCTGACCGATAAACCGGATGAAAACTTGGTTCTTAAGGAAGTCAGTAAAACTAACCTAGTACTCTGCGCGAGTCCGGATTACATCGCTCAAAGAGGCATGCCCGAACATCCAACAGAGTTAGAGCACCACGATTGTTTGTATCTGGCAGAAAACGATCGTGACCATATATGGGACTTCTTCAAGGATGATGAATATCACTCAGTTTCGGTATCTGGTCGCTACGCAGTGAACCATTCTCAGATGCGCTTAACTGGTGTAAAAAATGCGCTAGGAATTGGGATTTTCCATGACTTTGTGATTGCCGATGCCATCGCACAAAAGCAAGTGATACCTGTTTTGTCAGACTGGACAATCAAAAGTAACTATCACGGCGCAATTGCCATGCAATACCCACAGACCAAATACATGCCAGCCAGACTGCGCGGCTTTATTGATTACATCACCGAGCAGCTTCGAAACCAATAGTTCGAAATACCGTAACCTAAAATAAAAAAGCCCAGAGCATTCACTCTGGGCTTTAGATTTAGAAGCTAAGTATCGATTAAAGCAGGATAAAGATACCCGCTAGACACGCACTCATTAAGTTAGCTAATGTGCCCGCTAGGACCGCTTTGATACCTAGGTTTGCAACTTCGGAGCGACGCTCTGGAGCAATCACACCGATAGAACCAAGCTGAATTGCGATAGAACCGATGTTAGCAAAACCACACAGTGCGAAAGTGACGATAACTTGTGTGTGCTCAGATAGCAGCGCTTTATGGTCAACGAAGTCGATAAAGGCAACGAACTCGTTCATTACGATCTTCTGACCAATGTATGAACCAGCCATTAATACTTCATTTGAAGGGACACCAATCAACCACGCTAAAGGCGAGAACAGGTAACCGAATAGTGCTTGCAGAGTAATACCGCTAAAGCCCGCTACTTCACCTAGGCTTTCCAGGCCAGTGTTAACCATTGCGATAACACTCACGAAAGCAATAAGCATAGTACCTACCGCAACCGCGACTTTCATACCGTTCATCGCACCACTTGCCAGTGCATCAATCACATTGCTTTCTTGCGCTTGATCCATCTCGATATCTGATTGATCAACTGGTGTGTCGCGCTCAGGTACGATAATTTTAGCCATCATCAAACTACCTGGTGCTGCCATGAAGCTTGCTGCAATTAGATACTTTAGCTCTACGCCTAAACCCGCATAGCCACCAAGTACGCTACCCGCTACCGATGCCATACCACCAGCCATTACAGCAAACAGTTCAGAACGAGTCATTCGAGAAAGGAAAGGACGAACAAGAAGTGGAGATTCACCTTGTGAAAGGAAGATGTTACCTGTCGCAACTAACGACTCTGCTTTACTAGTGCCTAAGAATTTTTGAATGCCGCCACCGATAAACTCGATAACTTTTTGCATGATGCCGAGGTAGTAAAGAGCAGAAATAAGGGCACTGAAGAAAATGATAATAGGAAGGACGCGAACCGCAAAAATGAAGCCAGTGCTAGCTAAGTCACCAAACAGGAATTTAATCCCTTCATCGGCGAAGCCCAATAGACTAGAAACACCACCACTTAGTGATGTTAAAGCCGCTTGGCCTAAAGGAAAATACAAGACTAACGCGGCAAAGCCTACTTGAAGCATTAAAGCGCGTGATACTGTTTTCCAGTTAATTGATTTTCGACTTTCTGATAGCAACACTGCGCAAAGCAGCAAAGATGCCACACCGATTAAGCCAAATAACAGATTCATTTAAATTTACCTCTACAAGCATTGAATAAATAGCTGGTCCTGTCCGTGGGGTCATTCACCATTCCGTGTGACGGCTTGTATTGGTAGAGCGATTACTCTCAACCGGGCGCAAAGTATAGCGCCGCAAGTGAGATATTCATCACATATTTTCACGCAAACGTTCAAGCGTTCATCTTTCAATCAAAATGACTAAATCTAGTCCTCTGTTTAACGTCATCTTGACAAATTTGTTGGCAAAATTTGATGGGAGCTTTATTGAATCGATATCACATTTTTTAAGTGGAAGTGAATAAATATTTATTATTTAGTGGCTAAGTTATCAATAGCTTCTAATTTTAATGGATGAGATTTACGACAAGAATAAGTTCTCTAACAACGTCATAGGCTAATCTAGCAAGCACAACAATAAAGTTTCCCCGCCGAATTGCGGGGCTTTTTTTGCCTTTTTGACACGCATCTTTACTAGCAATCTGCCTGTGAGCCGTTAGAATACCTGCCCTACTCATCATCACTGAGAAAAACAATGCAACGCGATTACACTTATCAATCTCTCTCGGTAATGCCTCGAGATGAACTCGAAGAGCTTAGCCTTCGTATGGTTCATCGACTTGTTCCTGAAGAGTCTATGGCGGAGCTTTTTACTTTTGAGCAAAGTGAAACTGAAAACGAAGATAAACTGCAAGAAGCGCAGTTTGATGCAATGCTTCGAATGAATGCAATTGCCCTCAGCGAACTTCCGGCCTTGTTCAGTGAATCAGAGAACAAAGAACAAAACATTTTGCGTATGCAGCGTCTATTACTGTGGCACTTTTACACGGTCTCTTTTCACCTAGAACGTGCGATCCCATTAGAAACCCACTGTAACCACGTTGAGGTTATCCTTAAGCAGAGTCCGCAAAATGCGCTTGAATGGGTAACGACACTTACTGATCTTTTACGTCAGTACGCCAAAATTGCTTAGTAGAATGATCGCATTACGATTAAGGCGATCATTCTGCTATAGCAAACGGGTTATTGGTTAATTTTAGGTAGGTTATGCAACCACTCAGCTTTGGTCAGATAGGTACGGCCTCCGCGACGTGCTAAAGGGCTAGACTTGTCGACAATCTTCAACTGATCATCTGCAACATTGGCCATATAAATCCATTTAGGCTCTCGACTAAGATAAACAAAACGGCTACCTCCTGCACCAGGAAGGTAATTTGCGTTTTTAAGATCCCCGCCTTGAACAGAAACAGAACTATTCGGATAGTAATCAACACCCATCGACATTAATAGCTTAGCGTTAGGTGAAGTACTTTCAATCCATGCTTTAGTTCTGACAAAAATGCCAAGAACACTTTGTCCTTCGAAAGCAATGATATCTGTCCCGCCGTGTAAGACTTGGTCTTGCTTAAGTTGAAAATAGTCCCCATTTGGATAGGCATCATCGATCTTAGTAATAATATCTGATTGGTAATGTGAAGCCCATGTAACAGGTGCGACACTGAGCTTTTGCCATGAGGCCGACTCAATGTTGCTACCTTTTAATAACCAAATTTCGAAGTCGCCATAATGTATTTGAGCATTGTCAGCTGTGTTATCCGCTGATTCAAAAACCGTAAACCACCCCGTCAATGCTGACCATGGCGTTGAATCTGTAAGTGTCTTATCAAGGATGTCGTCAGCCCACCACTTTGGCGCGGCATCACCTCGAGGTATGCCTTGATTTATTGCACCATGAAATGCCCAAGCCTTATCTGGTGCATTCTTTAGCAATGCATCATTTGCAAGGGTCATGCTGTTTATCGTATCGTAAGCAAATGCAGGGGCTTGAACTTGTGCATCGTCCTTCCCTTGACAGGCTGTGAGTAACAAAATGAACATAGCAACAAAAAATTGTTTCATAAAATCCTCTAAATAGACACAACGAGAGATGTTGTCAGATTTACTTTCAAAAACACAATCGAGTGGTTATTTCATTATACGGGCTTTAAAGTTACGTCCTTTCATTTTACCCATTTGTAGCTGCTTTAGCGCAGGTTTAACAATGTCGTGCTCAACCGCGACATAAGAAACCATGGCTAGGATAGTAATCTTACCAATTTTCTTACCGTCTAAGCCCGCTTGTTTAGTTAGCGCACCTAAAATATCACCAGCGCGAACCTTTTGCTTTTTTCCGCCAAGGATCTGAATCGTCTGCATCTTTGGATAGAAAGCTCGCTCAACTGGCTTCTCTGGTAACTCTGATGCATTGATTGCAATATCCATGTATTCATCAATACGCGCTACACGGTATTCTTCTTTCTCACTGTAGAAGCTAAATGCTACGCCTTTCGAACCTGCTCGGCCAGTACGGCCAATACGGTGTACGTGCACTTCTGGGTCACGTGACAACTCAAAGTTAAACACAGCATCTAGGTTATCAACGTCAAGACCGCGAGCTGCTACGTCAGTCGCCACAAGAACAGAGATACTCTTATTGGCAAACATTGTCAGCGCTTGTTCACGTTCGCGTTGCTCCATATCACCATGAAGCTCAACCACGCTAAAACCGCGGTGACTTAATTCATCGGTTACGTTTTGTACTTCTTTCTTAGTGTTGCAGAACACAACTGAAGATTCTGGCTTATGGGTAAGTAGCAGAGCTTCTAGTGCATCATCACGCTCTTCTGTGGTATTCAGTTTGAAGAAACGCTGTTCGATTGTGCTTTTTTGGTGCGTTGATTCAACCTTGATCATTTCTGGGTTAACCATCACTTTGGTAGCCAAAGAGTCGATGTTATCGGGGAAAGTTGCACTAAACAGCAGGGTTTGGCGTTTAGCCGGTGCTGCATCAATGATGGTATCAATCGCGTCTTCAAAGCCCATATCCAACATACGGTCCGCTTCGTCCAGCACTAGGGTATTTAACTCATCAAGATTGATACGGCCTTTAGACATGTGATCAAGAATACGACCCGGTGTACCGACTAAAATATGCGCACCGTGCTCAAGTGAACCAATTTGTGGCCCTATTGGCATACCACCACACAGTGTTAGCACTTTAATGTTATGAATACCGCGCGCTAATGTGCGGATCTCTTTCGCTACTTGGTTTGCTAGCTCTCGCGTTGGGCAAAGAACCAAAGTCTGTACACGGAAACGCTTCACGTTAAGGTTGCTTAATAGGCCTAATGTGAACGTTGCTGTTTTACCTGAACCCGTTTTACCTTGGCCGATAACATCTTTGCCAGCTAATACCATCGGCAGTGCTTGCTGCTGAATAGGCGTCATCTCTGTGTAGCCAAGGCTATCAAGGGTTTCAGTCAACTCAGGTCTTAGGTTCAGTGTTTTAAATGAAGTTGTCACTATTTTATCCTTTAAGGATGTGTTAACCAAAGTTCGGCTAACAACAAAAACAAAAACCGCTTCCATAACGAAGCGGTTTGAAAATCGGTTGAATCGTTACTCAGCCCTATCGAATTCCGTGTAGGAACTCGTGTCTTGTAGCTGGGTTCGATTTGAAGATACCACCAAGCGCTGTTGTGGTTGTTTCGCTAGTCGCATCCATGACACCGCGCGATTTCACACAGTAGTGCGTTGCATCAATCGTTACGGCTACGTCGTCTGACTCGAGCAAGGTTTGCAATGCCACAAGGATCTGCTGAGTCATTCGCTCTTGCACTTGTGGGCGCTGAGCAAAGAATCGAACAATACGATTGATCTTTGATAAGCCGATGATTTTACCGCGAGGGATGTAAGCTACTGCTGCGCGGCCATCAATCGTCACCAAATGGTGCTCACAAGTACTGGTCACGGTGATCTCTTTGACGCGTACCATCTCGCTCACGTTCATCTTATTTTCGATAACCGTGATTTTAGGGAAATTTGAATAGTCTAACCCTGAGAATATCTCATCAACGTACATCTTTGCGATACGTTGTGGTGTTTCTTCAAGGCTATCGTCGGTAAGGTCAAGTTCTAACAGAGAAAGAATCTCACGCATATGGTGTTGAATTTTCTCTTTTTTCTCATCTCGACTGAGCTGATTAGGCGCCATTGGCGTTTCCAATCCTCGTTGCTCTAGCGCATCTTTAACTAACTTCGCTGATTCGCTAAGACCTAACATACCACTTCCTCTTACTTTACCCCTTTCGGATGGCAGACAAGGATACTCGGATTTATCAATAATTACACCCATATTTTATCGGATGTCATTATTGCACAAGGCTTTCTGTGGTAAAGTGACCGGATTATCTGACCATAATAAAAGAGTAGGATTTTGATATGGGCTGCTGTGACGCTCCTGGCTTGATGCCGATCGAAGATGCGATGGAAAAAATGCTGTCGCCAATTAAACCTATCCAAGCGACCTTACAACTCCCACTAGCCGAAGCAATTGGCTTTGTATTAGCTGAAGACATTTTATCCCCTATTTTCGTTCCTCCATTCGATAATTCCGCAATGGATGGATACGCTTTGCGTCTCGCGGATTTGGCGCAAAACAATGTTATGCCTTTAGCGGGTAAGTCATTTGCTGGTCAACCATTCCACGGTGAATGGCCGCTCGGAACTTGTATTCGCATTATGACTGGCGCAAAGATCCCTGAAGGCTGTGACGCGGTGATCATGCAAGAGAACACTGAAGTGACCGATGCAGGCATTCAGTTCAACCAAACGGATGTTAAGCCGCAAAATAACATTCGCCCAATGGGCGATGATATTGCTCAAGGTGCGACAGTACTGGCGAAAGGCGCTCGTCTAACATCGCGTGATATTCCGATGATCGCTACCCTTGGTATTAGTCATGTAACCGTAGTCCGTAAGCCACGTGTTGCATTTTTCTCAACTGGTGATGAGCTAAAACCATTAGGCGAAACACTTGCGGAAGGCCAAATCTACGATAGCAACCGTTACGGCATTAAGCCGCTTATCGAAAACTTCGGCTGTGAAGCGATCGACCTAGGCATTATTCCTGATTGCCCAGAAACGCTAAAAGCGACATTCGAACAAGCTCAAACACTGGCTGACGTGGTTGTAACGTCTGGCGGTGTCAGTGTGGGTGAAGCCGACTACACCAAGGACATTCTTGAACAACTTGGTCAAATTGGCTTCTGGAAACTTGCGATTAAACCAGGTAAACCTTTTGCCTTTGGTAAACTTTCTACCGCTTGGTTCTGCGGCCTACCGGGTAACCCTGTTTCAGCAGTTCTCACCATGTATGTGCTTGTTCAACCATTATTGGCGAAGCTAGCCGGCCATACTGAGTGGAAAGCACCTGAATCGATTCCTGCCATTACCAAAAGTGCATTTAAGAAAGTACCTGGTCGTACTGACTATCAACGTGGCATCTACTCAATTGAGAATGGTCAGTTTGTGGTTGAAACGACGGGTAACCAAAGCTCTGGTGCATTCCGTTCAATGAGCTTGGCAAACTGCTTTGTAGTTCTAGAGCGTGAACGTGGCCGTGTTGAGGTCGGTGAAACCGTCAACATTCAGTTGTTTAACTCAACGTTATACTAGGAGCATCCATTGGAGATTCTATCTGACCAAGAGATGCTGCGTTATAACCGCCAGATCATCCTTAAGCAGTTCGACTTTGATGGCCAAGAAGCACTTAAACAAAGTTCGATTTTGATTCTTGGTGCTGGTGGTTTAGGCTGCGCATCCAGTCAGTATCTAGCAACGGCTGGTGTCGGTAAACTTACCTTAATTGATGATGACGTCGTTGAGCTATCAAATTTACAGCGCCAAGTACTCCACCACGACGGCGACATTGGTGTTAAGAAGGTTGATTCTGCAGCTCAATCATTGAAGCAGTTAAACCCACACATCAATATCGAAACTGTCGACAAACGCTTGTCGGACGATCAACTAGCAGAACTCATCAAGCAGCACACATTAGTACTTGATGCGTCAGATAACGTCGAGACGCGTAATCAGCTGAACAAGTTGTGTTTTAAATCGAAGACACCATTGGTTTCCGGTGCTGCGATTCGTATGGAAGGCCAAGTCAGTGTCTTTACCTACCAAAATGAGAGTGAGCCATGCTACCAATGTCTTAGCGCCCTGTTTGGTAACGCGGCCTTAAGCTGCGTTGAAGCGGGAGTTATGGCACCCGTTGTCGGCATCATCGGCGCTGTGCAAGCGATGGAAGCAATCAAAGTCATCGCCAACTACGGTACACCTAAAAAAGGCAAAATCTTAATGCTAGATGCCATGAACATGTCTTGGCGGGAAATGAACTTAATGAAGATGTCAGGTTGCCCTGTTTGTAGCAACAACTAATCTATTGTGCGAGTTAGACGTTTGGCTAACTCGCCCCTGAGACAGCGATAACAGCAAATAGAGGCTAACTTCTTAGAGGCCCGTTTACTCGCCTTGCAAATATCTACACCGAGAAATAATATTTAAGTTAACTTTTCACTGTACAGCAACAAGTTAGTTCGTATTTCTGTGCCAGAACATCGCATAAACAACCAAGGAAACAGTGCTCTGACAATGAATAATCCCAAAGTATTTACTCTTATCCTAATTTTTACTTTTGTATTACTTATTGTTGTATTAAAACTTCGCCCAGAGAAACAATCCGTCACCATTCAAGCAACGGTAATCAGTCAAACTCTGACGCAGTCACTTGATGGGCATCGACGATTTGTCAATGTTGTGACTGACGACCAACAACAATTGTTAGTACCCACAGACCCTAAACTTGACTGTCCGAGAGGTTCTATCGTGTTACTAGAATCAAAGCAAAGTCTGTCATCTAAGCTAACATCGTATCAATTAATTCAGTGTCTCGCGGCGCAACAACAGAATAACCAATGAAAGGACTCAATATGAACCCATTAGTTACTCCTCAATGGCTATCTCAACAGCTAGTATCAAACCCGAATTTGGTTATTTTGGATGCGAGCATAGACTTTCAAATTCCTGGCGAAGTAGAGAAAGATAAAACCAACCTTATCCCCCAAAGCCTAAGGTTTGATTATGACAAAGAGTTCTGTGACCCTGACAGCTCCCTTCCCCATATGATGCCTTCAGAATTGCGATTTAACACACTCGCACAGCAGTTAGGCATTAATGATGAATCGACCGTCGTTGTTTACGATAATAGCGGTACATTTGCGTCCCCGCGCGCATGGTGGATGTTCAAAGCGATGGGTCATAAAGAAGTATTTATACTCGATGGCGGCTTAACCGAATGGAAAGCACAACAACTCGATCTTGTACAGCAATATGCAGATGTGCAATCTCCGGGTAATTTCCAAGGCACCCTAGATGAGCGTTTTTTTGTCTCTGCTTCTTTCGTGGTTGATCAGATTAATAACCCAGACAGCCTTACGGTTGATGCCCGTTCTAGAGCGCGATTTAACAAAGAGGTTCCAGAGCCGAGAGCCGGTTTACGCAGCGGCCACATTCCAAACTCTACCTGCCAGCCTTTCGCTGAGTTGATGAATCAGCATAAACTCAAAACTGCACAAGAATTGACTCCTATTCTATCCAGTTCACTTTCACGTAACGTCGACCACACCATTTTTAGCTGTGGCTCCGGGGTTACCGCCTGTATTGTGCTGCTCGCTGCAGAGGTGTGTGGTTATAGCAACTTTTCGGTTTATGACGGCTCTTGGACCGAATGGGGACAACGCCAAGATTTACCTATCGAATAAATGAAAAGCCTCGGCGAAATGCCGAGGCTTGATTGTGACTTACTGTATTTCTTTGTTCATCACTTCCACGAGGCTGCCTGTAGGATCACCCGATAATTCCCAAGTAAAAATACCACCTAGTTTCGATTTTTTTGCCCACTTTGCTTTCGCTTTGATTGAACGTTGGTCTTCAAATGAAATAAACACTTTCTTCTCTGGATTCCAGAGGTATGGTGCTTGCGCTCGCTCGTCATACTTGTACTCGTAGCCTTGTTTGTCGCCATAGTTGTTTACAAGATCCCAGAACATGAAGTAGCCATTTTCGCCCGTACCAAACTCAGCACCTTTCTCAGATACTAAATCACCTTTCACATTCTCTCCGTCAAAGTCTTTAGTACCCTGCCAGCCCCGACCATAGAAAGCGGCGCCGATCACCAGCTTCTCACTTGGAATGCCCTGCTCTATCATTTGGTTAATGAACACATCGCTTCCCATACCCCACCAGCTATTGTCTGTCGCATGCAAATTAGTCATATGTCCCGTTTGTTGACCCCATCCACCAAGATAGTCGTATGTCATAGCAAACATGTTTGTTAAGTATTGGCTGGCTGCTTTCCAGTCAATTTGCTGTGCTTTAGCACCGACTCCAACAGCGGTTGAAAGCTCGTAATTACGCTTTGTTTTATTTGCAAGCAGATCAAGGTCGGCTCTAAGGGTTTGGACCAAATGAGTAAAGGCTCTTCTTTCAGTGGCTTTCTGTTCATCTGATAATTTGGTCGCAGGATTCCAAGGCGACGTTGTTAAACCACCACCGCCAGGGTACTCCCAATCTAAATCAATGCCGTCGAAGAAGTCATATTTAGCAATAAGCTCAACAGCCGTTTTAGAGAAGTGCTCTATCGCTTTTGGATCCTGCGCCATTGCATGGAATGGCTCAGACATCGTCCACCCCCCAAAAGAAGGTAAAATAACGATTTCAGGGTAGTCTTTTTTAAGCTGTGCAAGTTGAGCAAAGTGGCCTTTATAATCAACCTTGACCGAAACTGGGCCAAAGTCTTCGTTTAGAGCCGCTTGTTGATCGACGACGATGGCAGTAAATGGCTCTTTACCTTCACAGTGCTCTGCCACTTGTTTTTGAATCCCTTCACTAGCACCTTCATGCGGGCCACACATACTTAAAAACGCGTAAATAATATGGGTGAGGTTTTCTGCAGGAATATCTTTAACTTGGTATGGATTATCAGGATTGTTGTATTGCCAATCAGCAAAGTATCCAGCAACTACTTTATCTTGTGCATGAGCAGATACACCCATAATACTAGCCAAAGCGGCAGCAGCGATTGTCTTTTTCATTATATTCTCCTTGTTAACTTGACTACTAATTAATCAAGGGAGAATAATTTTTGCGTCCAAACAAAATAGAGATGCGAGCAACCTAATGCCTTTTTTATTGCTATTGCACAGGTTGCAAAGCAACATATTGAAACGCTAGTTATTTCATTTGTTCGTCTAGGTTCAGCACCGTCAGAGCATTACTTACGCTGGTCGCAATCACATCAATCACGCCAGTTCTTAATGCACCTAGCAAGGCTAAAGGTTTACTGTTCTCCGCTGCGATTGCGATTACCTCTGCAATCGGTCGAAACTCCTCGATGCCTAGACCAATCACTCGGTCACTCATCACCGTTTTTGCCGTACCGCCATGAATATCGAAAAAGTCGTAACCAGCAAAGTCGCCAACTACGCCTTGCAACATTCTAGATTGAACAACTTCACCAGCTGTGAACCAACCTAAATCGACCATATAGCTGTTTTCACTCATATCGCCAATACCGACCAAAGCAACATCCGCTTTACGCGCCAGATCCAATGTCTGCTTAACGGTGGCATTTTGCATGAATGCCATTTTTTGCTCGCGATTTTCAGCGTAAGCCGGTGCATACAGCGTTTCTGATGACCCACCATAGCTTTTGGCAAACTGGCGACAAATGTGGTCTGCGTTGAACATACCGCCTCTTGGGTGAATCCCGCCAATCCCGCAGACAAACTTAACATCGCGCTGAGGAATAACCCCTACGTGATGAGCAACCGCTGATACATTTCGCCCTTGTCCAACGGTCACAACTGAGCCGCTTTGAATCGAGCTCGCCATATATTTAGAAACTAAGCCCGCGACTTGAAGACGTTGCTGCTCTTCACTTGGTTGGTCAAGAGCGACCAATGCACGTTTAACGCCAAAGCGCTCAATCAATCTTTGTTCAATTTTGGCACTAAATACCGGGTGATACTTTACCGTGATCTCAACTATACCTTCATCGCGCGCCTGCTTAAGCATTCGCCCTACTTTGGCACGTGATACTGAAAACTTTTTAGAGATCTCTTCTTGAGTCGCACCGTCTTGGTAATACGCGACTGAAATTTCAGTCAATAGATCGGTGTTATCGTCAGACATCTCATTGTGAATCTTACTCATAACTACAGCATTCCTAGCTAAAAACAGCACGTAACATATGTTCAAGGGTGTAGCATATGTCATAGTGATAATTAATACCATCATTTGCTCACAGGCAATACAAATTCTCAGCCGTAAATTTAATCGCTTTAAATCGTCCTCACGCCCTTATACAGCTTGGCAAACGTTTAATTCGTTTAATCACACATCTGACCTTAAAAAATCCTTGATGAATGTCACCATATCCCTGTTTAACCAATTGACATTCTGGGTGGATAATATAATTATGGACCCATCATTTACTCAACATGAGAGCAAATGTTCACAACATCTGCTCTGGTGCTGAAATTTCGGGTTAGTTGATTTCACAAGCATCGTTATTACTTGAAGAGATCGACACCACGCTTGCAATTGCACAAGTCATATCAGCTAAAGTGGTATGACGGCTTATTAAATAGGATGATCGGAATGAGCAACAAATTAGAGCAACTTCGTAAACTAACGACTGTAGTAGCTGACACTGGTGAAATTGATGCAATCAAAAAATACCAACCAGAAGATGCAACAACTAACCCTTCTCTAATACTGAAAGCAGCTCAAATCGAAGAGTATGCACCTCTAATCGATGCTTCAATTGAATACGCTAAAGCGCAAAGTGACGACAAAGCACAACAAGTACAAGACACTTGTGACATGCTTGCGGTAAACATCGGTAAAGAAATCCTAAAAACTATCCCTGGCCGTATCTCTACTGAGGTAGATGCTCGTCTATCTTACGATATGGAAGGCAGCGTAGCGAAAGCACGTCAACTAGTTAAAATGTACAACGATGCGGGTATCACTAACGATCGCATCCTTATCAAACTGGCTTCTACTTGGGAAGGTATTCGAGCAGCTGAAATCCTAGAGAAAGAAGGCATCAACTGTAACCTTACTCTACTATTCTCTTTCGCTCAGGCTCGTGCTTGTGCTGAAGCTGGCGTATTCCTAATCTCTCCATTCGTTGGTCGTATCATGGACTGGTACAAAGCGAAAGAAGGTCGTGACTTCGAAGCATCTGAAGATCCAGGCGTAATCTCAGTAACTGACATCTACAACTACTACAAAGAGCACGGCTACAACACTGTTGTTATGGGCGCAAGCTTCCGTAACATCGGCGAGATCCTAGAACTTGCAGGTTGTGACCGTCTAACTATCGCTCCTGCTCTTCTAGCTGAACTAGAAGCTGCTGAAGGTGAAGTTGTAGAGAAGCTAGTTGACTCTAAAGGCGCTAAAGAACGTCCTGCTCCAATGACTCACGCTGAGTTCCTATGGGAGCACAACCTTGACGCTATGGCAGTTGAGAAAGTTGCAGAAGGTATCCGTAACTTCGCCGTTGACCAAGGCAAACTAGAAGACATGATCGCAGCTAAGCTGTAATCACACAGAATTAAAAAAGGGGAACGTTTGCGTTCCCCTTTCAATTTCCAATCCAATATTTAAACACTGGTAGTTATTATGGACCGTAAATATTTAGCTAATGCTATTCGTGCTCTAAGCATGGACGGCGTACAACAAGCAAACTCTGGCCACCCAGGCGCACCTATGGGTATGGCTGATATCGCTGAAGTTCTTTGGCGTGATCACCTAAACCACAACCCGTCAAACCCAGAGTGGGCTGACCGCGACCGTTTCGTTCTTTCAAACGGCCACGGCTCTATGCTGATTTACTCTCTCCTTCACCTAGCAGGCTACGAGCTATCAATCGAAGATCTGAAAAACTTCCGTCAACTGCACTCTAAGACTCCAGGTCACCCAGAGTACGGTTACGCACCAGGTATCGAAACAACAACTGGTCCACTAGGCCAAGGTATCACTAACGCTGTGGGTATGGCGCTTGCTGAGAAAACTCTAGCAGCACAATTCAACAAAGAAGGCCACGACATCGTTGACCACTTCACTTATGCATTCATGGGTGACGGCTGTCTGATGGAAGGTATCTCTCACGAAGCATGTTCTCTAGCGGGTACGCTAGGCCTTGGTAAGCTTATCGCTTTCTGGGATGACAACGGCATCTCAATCGATGGTCACGTTGAAGGTTGGTTCTCTGACGATACACCTAAGCGTTTTGAAGCGTACGGCTGGCACGTAATCCCAGCAGTAGACGGCCACGACGCAGAAGCAATCAACGCGGCTATCATCGCAGCTAAAGCTGACCCTCGCCCAACTCTAATCTGTACTAAAACTATCATCGGTTTTGGTTCACCTAACAAGTCTGGTTCTCACGACTGTCACGGTGCACCACTAGGCGCTGAAGAAATTGCAGCTACACGTAAAGAACTTGGTTGGGAGCACGGTCCTTTTGAAATTCCGTCGGAAGTCTACGCAGAGTGGGATGCGAAAAAAACAGGCGCAGCTAAGGAAGCAGCGTGGAACGAGAAACTTGCAGCTTATGAAGCAGCATACCCTGAGCTGGCAGCTGAATTCAAACGCCGCGTAAACGGTGAACTTCCTGCACAGTGGGAAGAGAAAGCAAACCAAATCATTGCTGATCTTCAAGCTAACCCAGCAAACATCGCATCACGTAAAGCGTCTCAAAACGCACTAGAAGCGTTCGGTGCTATGCTACCTGAATTCCTAGGCGGCTCTGCTGACCTTGCACCTTCTAACCTAACTATGTGGTCTGGTTCTAAGTCTGTTTCTGCTGAAGATCCAGCAGGTAACTACATCCACTACGGTGTACGTGAATTCGGTATGACAGCGATCATGAACGGTATCGCTCTGCATGGTGGTTTCGTACCATACGGCGCAACGTTCCTAATGTTCATGGAATACGCTCGTAACGCAATGCGTATGGCTGCTCTGATGAAAGTTCAGAACATCCAAGTGTACACGCACGACTCTATCGGTCTTGGCGAAGATGGCCCAACTCACCAACCAGTTGAGCAAATTGCATCGCTACGCCTGACTCCAAACATGAGCACATGGCGTCCATGTGACCAAGTTGAGTCTGCAGTAGCTTGGAAACTGGCTATCGAACGTAAAGACGGCCCAACGTCGCTAATCTTCTCTCGTCAAAACCTTGCACAGCAAGAGCGTAACGAAGAACAAGTCGCTAACATCGCTAAGGGTGGTTACATCCTGAAAGATTGTGAAGGCAAGCCAGAGCTTATCCTTATCGCAACAGGTTCTGAAGTTGAGTTAGCAGTTAACGCTGCGGCTGAACTAACCGCTGAAGGTAAGAAGGTACGCGTAGTATCTATGCCTGCAACTGACGCATTCGACAAGCAAGACGCGCAGTACCGTGAATCTGTACTTCCATCAGACGTAACGGCACGTATCGCTGTTGAAGCTGGCATCGCTGACTTCTGGTACAAGTACGTTGGCTTCGGTGGCAAGATCATCGGTATGACAACGTTCGGTGAATCTGCTCCAGCAGGTGAACTGTTCAAGATGTTCGGTTTCACCACTGAAAACGTAGTGAACACAGCGAAAGAGCTTCTAGCTTAATCGACGTTGTTTCTGACATTAAAAGCCCTGCTGACTAAAGCGGGGCTTTTTTATTGTTAATGAAACAGTTAAATCCAAACATTAAGAAAGTTTAATGTTTCATAAATACTCACTGAAGGGTGCATAGTGAATAATTAAACCTCCTAATATTTAAAGAGTTTTTCGGTTTACCCCCTAAATCGTTATGGCTCGCATTAGTCACGCGAGCCCTCTTTTTCCTCACCATCAAGATGTACAAATCGGATATGATAATCACGAAAAGATAAGGAGCGACTGTGAAACTGCTGATCATTGAAGACGACCAAACCACACGAGAATTTGTTGCTAAAGGGCTACAAGAACATGGCTATATTGTCGACCACGCAACTGATGGCAACGAAGGATTGATGATGGCGCTCAGTGGCGAGTATGACCTAGTGATTCTCGACCGAATGCTTCCTTATCTTGACGGTATGAAAGTACTCTCCGCTATCAAAGCAACCCAAGAGAGTCTGCCGGTACTGATTTTAAGTGCCATGGATAGTGTCGAAGATCGCGTTGATGGCCTTCAAGCAGGCAGTGACGACTACTTAATCAAACCCTTCGCATTGGCAGAGCTGATTGCCCGAGTCGATATCATCATTAATCGATCTCAACGCCAGTCTCGTCCGCAAACCTCACTGAGTTATGACTGTTTAGAAGTATAGGAACAAAGCGTCGACCACCAAAGAAACCAAGCGCCGCAGGGAGTTTAATAGTATGGAAGCGGTTATATAAAGTTGCCGCGACAATACCCATCATAATCCCGGTAAACGCACTCACCGCCGCCTTAGATGCAACGACTTCTGATGAGCTCATCTGCTCTACAGGCACCCCAGTGATTTGGGATATAACGTTCACATTGCCAACGATCATTTCGACGATCAGTAAACCAAGTAAGCCCGAAAGTGCCGCCGCACCGTTGTTGTCTTTAGCTAATCCATAAGCGACACCCACCGCGAACAACCACGCTTGGTTGTCCATGATTCCTTTACCGCCATTCACTAAAATACTGGCAATGGCGTTGTTTGCGCCCCACCCGGCTGGATCAATCGCGTAACCCAAACCAAGCATTAGACCACCCGCAGGTAGTACGGCTATCGGCACCATCAGTGCCTTACCGATTTTTTGTAAGTATCCTAAAATGTTCACCTTTTATCCTCTTAGGTTAATTGTTATGTCCCATGAGTAATGAAAAGTGGATTAAGCCTCGGTTGAGGCAAGATTAAGGTTTGTTAATGTACAAGTGCTAAAGATAATCAAAAAAAGAGCCGCAAAATGCGGCCCTCAATAATTCGTATTTTCCGAATAATCCTGAGATTACTCTTTACCGAATACGTTGTTCTCTTGCTCTTGTACGCGGATGAAAGTCGTACGCTTAGTTAGCTCTTTAAGCTTTGCTGCACCTACGTATGTACACGTTGAACGTACACCACCAAGGATGTCAGAGATAGTGCCGTGAACAGAACCACGGAATGGTAGAAGTACGGTTTTACCTTCAGCTGCGCGGTACTTAGCAACACCACCTGAGTGCTTGTCCATTGCAGACTGAGAAGACATGCCGTAGAACTTCATGAACTGCTTGCCGTCTTTCTCTACGACTTCACCGCCTGACTCTTCGTGACCTGCTAGCATACCGCCTAGCATTACGAAGTCAGCGCCGCCGCCGAATGCTTTAGCAACGTCACCAGCACATGAACAGCCACCGTCACCGATGATCATGCCGCCAAGGCCGTGCGCTGCGTCACCACATTCGATGATTGCAGAAAGTTGTGGGTAACCAACACCAGTTTTAACGCGTGTTGTACATACAGAACCTGGGCCTATACCGACTTTAACGATATCTGCACCCGCTAGGATTAGTTCTTCACACATGTCGCCAGTTACAACGTTACCTGCAGAGATAACTTTGTTCGGGAACTCTGCACGAACTTTCTCTACGTACTCAACTAGGTGCTCTGAATAACCGTTCGCGATGTCGATACAGATGAAGATTAGCTCTTCAGATAGTGCCATGATTTGCTTAGTTTTTTCGAACTCAGCTTCAGACGTACCTGTAGAAACGAATACGTTGTTTAGTGTCTTCTTGTCTGCGTTCTTAACGAAGTCAGCCCATTGCTCTACTGAGTAGTGCTTGTGTACTGCTGTCATAACGCCGTGCTCAGCCAATGCTGCTGCCATTTCAAAGCTTGCTACCGAATCCATGTTCGCAGCGATTACAGGCACACCAGACCATTGACGACCGCTGTGCTTGAATGTAAAATCGCGGGTTAATTCAACTTGAGAACGACTTTTAAGAGTAGAACGCTTCGGGCGGAATAGTACATCTTTAAAGCCTAACTTAAGTTCTTGTTCGATACGCATGATAAATTTTCCTGTAATCAAATTTACGTGTCGTGCGTTTTCGGTAAACGTTGGCAGACGCTTTACTGAGTTTCGGACACAAAAAAACCGGAGCGTTGGCAGACGCTCCGGTTTTCAGCATTATAGGTCGCGATTTAATTCTCGCAAGACTGATATTTTCAATTTTTTTGTGATACAGTTCGGTTAAGTTGCATACCTAGCCCACCGCAACTCGTTCCATTTTCAACACTTTCCCCTTTAAAACAACCACTTAGCTCAATTCATGTAAAACGTTTGCGCAATCCTTTTCGTCTCACTATTGAAAGTATATTGACCAAACAAACCGTTCTTTACCTGAAAACACGAAAATATCACCCAAAACTGCCCCTTTAGACTCATCATTAAATAACAAAAACATGTACTGTTCGGCTAAATTTTAGGCACTCGACACGTTTTTCTTCGCTTTAACCTTCAAGGCACAAAATCGAGATACAAAAAAAGCAGAAGCCGTTTCCGACTTCTGCCCTTTATTTTGCGTAACAGAATTACAGTTTAAAGAACGATAGCTGTGCTTTCTGCTTCTCGGCTAATGCTGATAGCTCGTTACTTGCACTTGCGCTTTGGCAAATACCAGATACGTTTTGGTTCACTAGCTCAGACATGTTGACCACATTGCGGTTAATGTCTTGAGTCACTTGTGATTGCTGCTCTGCGGCTGTCGCTACTTGGGTGTTAGCGTCGTTGATGTTGGTCACCGACTCTGTAATACCTTGTAGTGCGCTGTTGGCTTGCAGTGCTAGCTCGTTGTTCTTCTCTAGCATTTCTAAGCTTAGCTGCATGCTGTCATTAGCTAGGCCAGATTGCTTTTGTAGCTCTTCGATGATCGCTTGGATTTCACCAGTCGACTCTTGAGTACGTGCTGCAAGCATACGAACTTCATCGGCTACTACAGCAAAACCACGACCAGACTCACCGGCACGCGCTGCTTCGATTGCCGCATTCAGTGCTAGTAGGTTAGTTTGCTCAGATACGCCGCGAATTACTTCAATCACGTCGTTGATTTGCTCTGACTGCTCTTTTAGCGTTAGAACCACACTCGCTGCTTCGTTAAGTGCTTGACCCATTTGAGCGCTCGCTTGGTTGCTCTCTTCAAAGATCTCTAGGCCAGATTTTGCTAGTTGGTCTGCTTCACGCGCTGTTGAATCCGCTAGTTGAGCGTTATCGCTCACGTTGTCAGCTGTGCTTGATAACTCATTAACTGCTGAAGCCACTTGTTCGATTTCAGCTAACTCTTGCTGCGCGTTTGCCTGAGCTTGAGTCATTACCGCTGCAAGTTCTGTTGATGCAGAAGCCACCTCTTCACTGATGCGCGCTAGCTCATTCACTGTCGAATGCAGTTTTTCTGCAGTCTGATTAACGTCTTCACTTAGGTGTGCAATTTCATTATCGCCGTCGACATCAGCGCGAACAGATAGATCGCCTTCAGCAATCTTACGCATCACTTCTTGTAGGCGTTGAATTGGCGTCACAATCATGCCAGACAAGATCCAAGCAACCAGTAGCGAAATCGCCAGAACCGATAACACAAGAATCATCGCAAGGTTTTGTACCTTTGCGTTTTGTACTGCACTGTTATCCATTGCAGCTGACGCGAACGTATTTACTTTCGCAGATAGCTTGTTGATGCTTTCAACCATCTGGTTGCCAGAATCACGGTATTGAGCGATAAAGTTTGAGTATTCCTGTTCGCTCACTGAACCCTGATCACGGCGTGAAAATAGCTCAACAGCGCGGTTAGAGAATTGAATGTAGTTTTCAATTGCGCGGCGCACACCATTAACATCGTCACGAAAAGTATCGCGACGCGCCATCATATCTAGGTCTTTCTGAATTTGAGCTAAACCTGTTTTCAGTTCACTCAGAAACACCTCACGGCGTGATGAATCGTAAATCGCATAAACTGCACTGATTCGTAATGGGTATACTTGGTCATCAATCTGAGCAAGTTTGTCTTTATAGAACACCAATGAATCTGTGTTTGAAGAGATAATTTCTTGTTCTGCTTCAAGATTATTCTTAGTAATCCATAGAGCAATGAACAGTGCGAAAGTGGTAAATAGTACAGGTACCAGTACCTGAGTTCGAATAGACAAGTTTTTAAGCGATAATTGCATTATTTTTCTCAATCAAGTTTCTTTTGATTTCATCCTTGATCTGGGAATATTCCCACAACATAAAGGGCGCGGAGTCTAGCACAATTAGCAGCTGAAATGACAAACAACCTTTTAAAAAATCGGGATTTTTTTTATAAACCGTTTGCGTAAGCTCCTATGCCTTAGATTCCATATGCAACCGATTTATAAAGCATCTCCCAACATCCCACTTTGACCCAAAACAAAAAAAGGCCAAGCAATGCTTGGCCAATTAGCTGAACTTCAGGCAGTTCGAGTTAGAAATCGTAACGAATACCCGCTTGTAGCTCGTCTTCTGTATTGTCTAGCTGCTGGAACATGTAGCCTACATACGTGCGCAGGTTACCGTTAAACTTGTGTTCCACTTCTAATGCAATGTGATCCGTTGTATCTGTGTTATCTACTTCTTGATAGTTGTACACAGCAATTAGAGATGTTTTACCTAGCTTGTATTTCGCGCCAAGCTCGAACATGTTCGCATCGAACTCTTGGTTTGCTGTTACTACCGTACCATCACCGTAGATTGCAGCTAGCGTTAATGCATCTAGCTTGAAGCTCACACCAAGGTTGACCTGATCTTCAGACTTATCACCTTGATCCTGAGTTGTATAGCCGAGACCTAGGTCAAGACCAAAGTCAAAACCATAAACCGCTGATAGGCCGAAGCTGTCGTTATCTTTCTGGTCAGACGCGATGTAGTTAGCTTTAACCTTAAGTGCTTCAAAGTTACCTGAGTAAACGAAGTTATTCTCACGCTTATCTTTGTTCGCGCCAATAAGGTCAGCTGCCGCTTCATCAAACGTGTTCATTAGATCGGTGAAATCTGTAACCTGAACCTGTGCAGAGTCTTGCTTACCGTAAGAAAACTCACCAAAGTTAGTACCGAAACCTGCGTATACGTAACGGTTATTGATGCTAGAGCTAGAGTCTGTATCAACTTCCGCTTCATATTTACCAAAGCCATACAAACCGTCAGATAACTCTGTCTTACCTACAAAGTTAAAACGTGCACGAGACTTGTCATCAAATGAGCTGTCTGTTGCTGACTCGTTCTCATCTGAAATATTGAAACGCGCTTCTGCACGACCGCCAACTTTTAACTCTGTGCCATCTGATTTGTAAACTGTCGCTGCTAGTGAAGAACCTGATACTAGGGCTGCAAATACTGCTGACGCTACCGCTGCTTTTTTCATCTTATTTACCTTGCATTTATAATGAGCTTCTATGCTCGAACTGTGTGATGCGAGATAAATTAGAGGGATAGCATTAAGCTTTAATTGCTAACCCATTACGATTAGATGGCGATTAAGTGTATGAATTATTACAGATAGTACTATTTAGCCTGCATATTCACTCACTTGCTATCGTTCGTCTTTTGATGAGTCCATCACTACCATGGTGGTGATCGATTGGACGTGTTCACACTCGCCAAGAACATCAGCGTGAAACTTCTTATAGCTAGGTAAGTCACGGGTCTCTACCCGGAGAAGGTATTCGTTAGCGCCAGTAATGTTATGGCATTCGACCACTTCATCAACGAACTGGACGTGTTGTTCGAACTCTAGTTGTGATTGCTTGCGGTGACTCGATAACCCGATAGAGACGTAGGCAATGAAACCGACACCAAGCTGACTACTATCAATCAGTACACGGTAACCTTTTATCACGCCCTGTCTCTCTAGTTCTTGGACACGCCTTAAGGTGGCAGAGGCAGATAATCCTATCCTTTCTGACAGCTCTACATTGGAGATTCTTCCGTCTACTTTTAGCTCTTGCAATATTCTTTCGTCAAACCTATCCATAAATAGCCTTTATTGCGTAAAGTTCCCTTAGAGTTCGAATAAAAACATAAAACTGTTCAAAAATCCACCTAGTATAAACGTGACCGGTCAGAACACCCTTTTTCACGCAATTATCTTGCGTTTGTTGAACTAGTAAGGAAATCACTATGGAATTCGAACAGCTTAGCGCACTGGTGCTATTTGCTTTTGTCTCTACGTTTACGCCCGGTCCAAACAATTTAATGCTGATGACTTCCGGTGCTAACATCGGTTATATGCGCACCCTGCCCCATATGAGTGGGGTCGCGTTCGGGTTTGCCTTTATGGTTCTTATCGTTGGGCTTGGCTTGTCGTCAGTTTTCACCGCTTATCCGCTTACTCATACCCTTCTTAAATACATTAGCTTGGCGTATTTGGTCTACTTAGCCGCAAAAATCGCGCTCAGTGGCCGCGCCAAAGATGTTGACGATTTTAAACCAATGAGCTTTTTTGGCGCGGCGAGTTTCCAATGGGTCAACCCAAAAGGTTGGTCAATGGCATTGAGCTCAGTCACCCTATACAGCAACGGCGGCGGTTGGTTTGAGCTGGGTATTATTTCGCTGACGTTTCTGCTTGTGAACTACCCATCAGGCACCTTTTGGATTTTGGCTGGGCGCGAGCTACAACGCTGGCTAACCAATTCATTTCGTGTTCGTGCATTCAATATTTCGATGGCGGCGTTGCTAGTGGGATCTACCCTGCCGATGATCTAAACGGTCAATAATGTAAATTTGTTTAAAGATGCTATTCAATTTACGACTCTGTTGTTAAGCTAAATGCAAACAAGAACAATTATCGAGTCGTAATATGAAAAAGCCATCACCTAAACAAGTTGCTGTCGTCGCTACTGAGTCCATCACACCTAATATGCAGAGAATCACATTCCAGTCAGATTGCTTACGTGAGTTCCCTGCCAACTGTGAAGGTAGCTACATCAAGCTGTTGTTTACCCCGTCAGGCTCTACTGACCTATCGGCAATGGGCCCACACGACAGACCGGTTATGCGTACTTACACAATTCGTCAGTTTGATGCCCAAACGAGCACTATCGAAGTCGATTTTGTAAAGCATATTACTGAAGATCTCCAATGTGGCTTCGCTGCTCGTTGGGCGATGGATGCAAGTGTGGGTGACACCATGTCTATTGCTGGTCCTGGTGCGATTCAAGATATGAACACACAAGCCGATTGGTTCTTTATGACGGCAGATATGACCGCATTGCCAGCCCTATCAGCCAAGATCAAACAATTGCCTCGTGATGCTAAAGGCTACGCCGTCGTTAAAGTGATTTCTGAGCAAGACATTCAACCTTTAGACGTACCCGAGCAATTTGCTGTGCATTGGGTATTTGAACAAGACGACCTTGCTGAATCAGCGCGTCAATTAAAGTGGCTTGATGGTAGTGCTTCTGTTTGGTGTGCGTGTGAGTTCGATTCGATGCGTGCACTACGCCAATACTTCCGAAATGAAAAACAGGTAGAACGCGAAAATATCTACATCAGTAGCTATTGGAAACAAGGCGTTGCAGAAGATGGCCACAAGGTGATCAAACGCAAAGATGCTGAAGAACAAGAAGCTTAATGGCAAAACATTTAGGGAGAATACTATTCCCCCTAAATGGTTAACCTAGTTTTTCCGCTAAGAAGTCAATCAGTAAGCGCACTTTGGGCGACAAGTTACGATTTTGCGGATAGAGCGCCCATATCCCTTCTCTCTCATCGCGATATTCAGTCAGAACTTCCACCAGCTCCCCTGAATCTAACGCTTCCTGAACATAGTGATCAGGCAACTGCGCAAGGCCTAAGCCCCGTTTGGCGGCATCCAATAGTGCGTAGCCAGAGTTACAGTGAATACGCCCAGACACTCGCATCGATTTCTCGCCTTTATCATCTCTAAAACGCCAATACTCTACAGAGCCGACTAAGCATTGATGATTGCTCAGCTCTGATAACGTGTGAGGCTCACCAAATCGGTCTAAATAATCCGGGCTAGCACAGACATAAAGCTGTCGGCTCGATAAACGTTTGGCGATAAGGCTTGAGTCTTGCAATCGGCCAAGGCGAATTGCCACATCAACACCAAGCTCAATAAGATCAAGCTTTTGGTTTGTGAGCATCAAGTCGAGATTCACCTGCGGGTAGAGCTCTAAAAACTGATGCAATAGAGGCGCAAGGTGCTGCTCGCCATACGTCACAGGCGCAGTCACTTTAAGCAAACCTTTGGGCGTTGACTGCATTTGGGTCACGGCTAATTCAGCCAATTCAAGACCTTCAACTAGGTGCTTACACTGTTGATAATAAAGCTGCCCCGCTTCTGTGAGCGACACTTTGCGCGTGGTACGGTTGAATAACTTAACAGCTAAACGTTCTTCTAACGCCGACACTCGTCGACTAATCTGAGCAACCGAAGTATCTAGTTTTTTTGCTGCGGCAGTAAATGATTGAGTCTCTGCGACCCCAACAAATTCACTCACCCCTTCCCAATTGGCCATAAGCTGCTCTGCAATATTAGGTGTTATTTTTGCGAGTATTATTACAGCTATGCAATAGAGGCTGCAATCAACTCGCAAATTAATTGAATCATTCTATGATCATTTTTGAGTCTTCTAACGTCTAACTGAGATAATAAAATGAGGAGATATTGGTTAAAACTTCATCCAATAACACAACAATGACCGTTTAACGTCTCGAGATTACATTTATGGTGACACTTTGTGCTAGAGTAGCGCTCTGTTTCGCTTTTCCAATTTCTAGCTATGTCCAAACTTACTCTTTCCATCGGTGCGATTATTTCTGCTATTTCTTTCCTGCTTGCTTGGGTGTTTATTCCCACACATGTCAGACTCAGCAGTGAAATATTGAGTAAGCCGATTGGTAATGGCTTCCAGATTGTTGGCTACAAAGCCATTTCAACCAAGCCACAAGATGGCAAGCTTAATCATTTCTTTTTGATTGATAGCAATGGTGACGTAAAGGACGCCGAACCATTTTTGATCACCTCTGACCCATTCATTCAATTTGAAACCACTGACGAAAACAAACTCTCCTTAACAGTAAAAGGTCGCATCAAGCACTTTGATAATGATCTTTGGGTAGAGCGTGAAGATGGCACCGTGCAACACTGGTTTATCAGCGTGGATGCTGAGTACACTCGTTAGTAATTCTTTGTAGCATTCGCACTTCAAACAGGTAAAATCAGCGCCAATTGAATTTACCTGTAGTGAATAGTTATATGCACCACCCTAACGACCTGTTTACCCGCTTCAACACTGATATTTCCACCTATTCACTACCCGAAAAGTTCACCTTTCCGTTCTACTATCAAGCCCACCCTCTGTGTGTGTTGGCGGCGAATCAACTGCAAGAACACCTAAAGCACCAGCAAGATTGGCAGCACGATTTTGGGCTGGATGATTCAACCCAAGGCACGGGTAAAATGTTTGGCGTGTTGTTGGTTCAATCTGCGCAAGGTGAGATTGGTTACTTGTCGGCCTTCTCAGGAAAAATCGCAGACTCAAACTTGCTACCGGGGTTTGTTCCGCCTGTGTTTGATATGTTGGCTGAGCAAAGCTTTTTCCGTTCAGAAGTCGCAGAGATCACTCAAGTTAGTAATGAGGTAAAGTCGCGCGAAGATGAACCAAAACTACTGCAGCTTAGAGAAGCGTTAAAAACGGCGCAAGACCAATACCAAGCAGAAGAACAAGCGCATCGAGCGCAGATGATTCACAGCCGTGCTGAGCGTAAAGCGCGCCGAAAAACTGCAGAACAAACGCTCGACAAAGCGAGTGTGGATTCACTGCTCGTTGAGCTTGGTAAAGAAAGCGTGGCTGAAAAGAATGTTCTTAAATACCTAAAGCTTGATTGGGACAATAAGATTGGCGAGATCGAATCCAAGCTAGATGTGCTTGAAGACGAACTCGTGAGCCTTAAAGAGCAGCGCAAGCAGATGTCCAATACGCTGCAAAACAAGCTATTCGAACAATATCGATTCTTAAATGCTAACGGCCAGCAAGAATCGTTACGAGCGATTTTCAAACCAACCGCAACACCGACGCCACCAGCTGGTGCGGGTGAGTGCGCTGCGCCTAAGCTGCTACATTACGCCTTTAAACATGGCTTTAAGCCGTTAGCAATGGCTGAGTTTTGGTGGGGTGTATCGCCAAAATCTGAAATCAGGCAGCACGCTAAGTTCTACCCTTCTTGTAACAGTAAATGTCAACCTATTCTGGGCCATATGATGCAAGGTATGCAGGTTGATGATAACCCTCTGGAAGAGAACTGGGCGGAAGACAAAGAGCTTGAAATTCTGTTTGAAGACGAGTCAATGGTGGTCGTTAATAAACCTTCAGGCCTACTGTCTGTTCCCGGAAAAACCATTACTGACTCAGCATATACTCGCCTGCAACAACGTTACCCTGATGTCGAAGGGCCTTTTGTCATTCACCGATTAGATATGGCGACATCTGGTCTGTTGGTTTTTGCACTGACCAAGCGTGCCAATAAAAGCCTTCAAAAACAGTTCATCTCACGCAGTGTTAAAAAGCGTTACGTGGCACTACTTGAAGGAAGCGTAGAAGAGTCACAAGGTGAGATCAGTTTGCCAATGCGCGGCGATCCAGTCGATCGCCCTCGACAGCTAGTCTGTTATGAGCATGGCAAACCTGCCGAAACCTATTGGGAAGCAATTTCTACTATTGATTACCGCACCAAGCTATATCTATACCCTAAGACAGGCAGAACGCATCAATTGCGAGTTCACTGTGCCCACCACCTTGGGCTCAATACCCCTATGGTGGGTGATACCTTGTACGGTGAAAAAGCCGATCGACTTCATTTACATGCTGAGCGCTTAGAGTTTGATCACCCATACAGTGGTGAGCGACTCACCTTTCAAGTTAATTCTGAATTTTAAAGTGAACAACCGAGCTTGATGAGTCTAATTCGTATCACGACAAATATCCTTAATTGAAGCAACCTTACAATTAGGCTATTCATGCTTTTAGCCAAGGACTTATCACTCCTGAGACTTATCTCGCTTTTTACTCCACGATTGCAGGTAATATCTCGTCAACCGCTCTTGAAAGCCCTAGCATAGCCAAACATATTCAAGGAGAGTTTATATGTCGAGCTATTCTGCTTTGGTTAAATGGAAAAAAGGGAGTCATGAACCTTTTAGTGACAGTCAATACAGCCGCGGTCATACGTGGGAGTTTGATGGGGGTGTGATTGTCCCAGCGTCTTCATCTCCCCATGTTGTTCCACTGCCACTCTCCGTTGAAGAAAATGTTGATCCCGAAGAGGCTTTCATTGCTTCTATTTCAAGTTGCCATATGCTGACCTTCCTTGGCATCGCCGCCAAGCAGCGCTACGTCATCGAGAGCTACTTTGATCATGCGGTAGGCGTTATGGAAGAAGATGAACACGGTTATACCTCAGTGACTACGGTAACACTGCGTCCCAAGATTGTTTTCTTAGGAGAAAAACAGCCAAGCCGTCAGCAGTTGGAAAAGCTACACCACCTATCCCATCAACATTGCTTTATCGCCAACTCGGTGAGAACTCAAATTGTTACCGAAATTTTGGACTAGTGAACACTATGAAAAAGAAAGGTCTTTGGCTACTTGGTATAGGTTTCAGCTGCTTTATCATTTATGGTCAGCAAACGGATCTATTTGGTTCAAGTAACCCAGAGTCGTTCCCTAAACTGCCGCAAAAACCCGACTTTACCGTTTCGACGCTTCATGACGGTGAGTGGCTAGGTCGACGAGTTGACGTCACAGGTAATAACCTCTGTGAGAGAACAACCATCACTGGCGTAGTTAAAGATGGCCTTGCCAAATTAACGCTCACCTACAACGGTACTTCATTGAAAGGTTGGATCAACCAAGAGAACGATGAGCTCGTTCTGTATGCCACCAATCGACAATGGGATTATCGCTTCAAAGGTACCGTTGGCAAAAATAGAATTCAAGGGAACTGGTATCTAACAAACGGCCCGTGTAAGGGTAATTGGTATCTAGAAAAACAAAGCTAATCACACTCGCGACTTCATGCTACACTCTGCGTCATCTAAGGGGTGAAACTCCCCTGATTCATCTAGATCCAGAGTGTAAACATGCCATTCTCAAAACTCGGCTTAAGCCAACCTATCACTAACGCTATTTCTGAACTTGGTTACGACAAACCGACCAACATTCAAAACAAAGCTATCCCTGTCATTCTTGATGGCGAAGATTTGATTGCTGCAGCACAAACCGGTACCGGTAAGACTGCAAGTTTTGTCCTGCCAATCTTAGAAAAGCTATCACAAGGTGAAACTCAGCGTAAAAAGCGTATTCGCGCGTTGATCTTAGCTCCAACTCGCGAGCTAGCCGTTCAGGTTGAGCAGAAAGTCCAAGAGTATGGCAAGCACTTAAACCTTACTTCTTTAGCAATGTACGGTGGCGTTGACGAACAACCACAGAAACAAGCGCTGATCGACGGTGTCGATATTCTTGTTGCTACCCCTGGGCGTTTGCTTGATATGTATGGCAAACGTGCCGTTTATTTTGAAGAAGTTGAAATCTTAGTGCTCGATGAAGCAGACCGCATGCTGGACATGGGTTTTATCGAAGACATTAATAAGATCTTAGATCGCTTGCCAACAGATATTCAAAACCTGCTGTTTTCCGCGACGCTTTCAAACAAGGTTCGCGATCTTGCAAAAACCGCGGTTCATGACCCGTACGAGATTTCAATTGCCGCTAATCAAGCGTCAAAGAAAAACATCGAACAATGGCTCATTACCGTTGATAAAGATAAGAAATCTGCCCTTCTAAGCCACTTAATTAAAGAAAATGAGTGGGACCAAGCGCTGATCTTTATCGAAACTAAACACGGTGCCGCTAAATTGGCAAGCCAGCTTGAAAAGCGCGGTATTGAAGCGGAAGCTTTCCACAGTGGTCGCAGCCAAGCGATCCGCTCTAAGCTATTGGAAGACTTCAAGGCAGGTAAAATCAAATACATGATTGCGACTGGCGTCGGTGCTCGTGGTATTGATATTGAAGGGCTAAGCCGCGTTATTAATTACGATCTTCCTTTCCCTGCGGATGAATATGTTCACCGTATTGGCCGTACAGGCCGTGCTAATGCACAAGGCGAAGCAATTTCATTTGTATCGAAAGATAACTTTAAAAATCTATGTATGATTGAGAGCCGCTTGGGTCACTTACTCGAACGCCGCGAAGTTGAAGGGTTTGAACCTCGCAAACCAGTGCCTATCTCTATTTTAAACTACGTACCAAAGCACAAGCGTCAACAAAAGGAACAATAATGAAAGCGCCAACGAAAATTACCTTCTTTGAGTTTTTAACGCCTTTGGTCGCGTCTGGAAAGAAAACCATCACTATTAGAGACGAGTCTGAGTCTCACTATGTGCCAGGAACAACGGTTGAGGTTTACACGCTTGAAACCGATCAAAAGGTGTGTGAAGTAAAGATCCTATCGGTAAAGCCATTGCACTATGACGACATTAATCAGTTCCACGCAGAGCAAGAGTACATTGAACTGCCAAAGCTTAAGAAGCTGATCAGAGACATTTATCCAAACACAGACACGCTATTTGAAATCAGCTACGAGCTGGTCTAGTCATCAGAGCAATACTTATATACAACAGCAGGTAACGCGTGTTACCTGCATCGTTTGAACTTTTACGCTAGTTACAATGGGTTACTTTGCCGCCTTCTCAATCGGTCTTTATATCTAAAACAATTTCTCGCCACAGACACTAGACGACTGGTCTAATGATCGTTATAGTGACTCTCATGAACGCTAACACACAAGATACTAAACAGCATATTCTCATTGTCGGCTACGATTTGATCGTTAGCAAAGGCTTTACAGCTGTTGGTTTATCAGAACTTCTCAAAACAGCAGCAGTCCCTAAAGGCTCGTTTTACCATTACTTCAAGTCGAAAGAGCAATTCGGTGAAGCTTTAATTGAAGAGTATGTTCGCAGCTACATGGCTCGTATCCAATTAGTGCTCGACCAACCAGATACGAATGGTCGTGACTGTTTGCTGGACTACTTTTCACGATGGTTGGCGATAGACAATGGCGTGTGCAACGCTAACAAGTGTCTGATTGTAAAATTAAGTGCAGAAGTTTCTGATCTCTCCGACACCATGCGCGTATCACTTGCCAACGGTGCGGAGCTAATTATTAAAGCGCTCGCACATACACTGCAACGAGGCATTGATGATGGCTCTATTGCCCCACTCCATTGCCACGAGGTTGCGAGACAGCTTTATCAACAATGGCTCGGAGCAAGCCTGCTCAACAAATTAATGCAAGACCAATCTCATCTTGAATTGTGTCTAGCGACGACAAAGCAGCGTTTAGGCACTAATTAGCTAACAAATTGTTCGTGGTGAATAACCATTGAATCGTTAAATCTCCCGTCCATTTTAGGATGGGATTTTTTGAAACCACAACTAGACGACCGGTCTAATAAGGAATAACAACCATGTCTAACCCTACTACTCATCGACAAATTGTACTAGCATCACGTCCTGTTGGTGCACCAACTCCCGAAAACTTCCGCCTTGAACATTCTGAAGTTCCAACACCAGCACAAGGCGAAATTCTGTTACGTAGTGTCTACCTTTCACTAGACCCATACATGCGTGGTCGAATGAGCGATGCAAAATCTTACGCTGATCCTGTAGCCCTTGGCGAAACCATGGTTGGTGGTACCGTTTGTCAGGTTGTGGAGTCGAATCACCCTAACTTTGATAAAGGCGAATGGGTATTAGCGTTCACAGGTTGGCAAGACTACGGTATTTCTGACGGTGAAGGGCTGATTAAAATGGGCATGAACCCAAGCCATCCCTCTTATGCTCTAGGTGTTATGGGTATGCCAGGCTTTACCGCTTATATGGGCCTACTCGACATCGGCCAACCAAAAGAAGGAGACACTTTGGTCGTTGCTGCAGCCACTGGCGCTGTGGGTTCGATGGTCGGCCAAATTGGTAAATTAAAAGGATGCCGAGTCATTGGCGTTGCGGGTGGCGAAGAGAAATGCCGTTACGCAAAAGAGCAGTTAGGCTTCGATGAGTGTATCGACCACAAAGCGGAAGATTTCGCCGAGCAGCTTGCCGTTGCATGTGATAACGGTATTGATGTCTACTTTGAAAACGTTGGTGGTAAAGTTTTTGATGCTGTCATGCCCCTACTCAATACTGGTGCTCGTATCCCACTGTGTGGTTTGATTTCACAATATAACGCAACCTCACTGCCTGAAGGGCCGGACCGCATGTCTATGCTGATGGCGCAACTGTTAATTAAACGTATCAAGATGCAAGGTTTCATCATCTTTGATGACTACGGCCACCGTTACGGTGAGTTTGCGCAACAAATGACACAATGGCTATCAGAAGGGAAAATTCACTACCGAGAGCACTTAGTGGAAGGACTAGAAAACGCACCTGAAGCGTTCATTGGCCTATTGGAGGGCGAGAATTTTGGCAAACTCGTCGTCAAAACTAACGAGCCAGTGTAGGAGCTAACATGATTACTTTACACCACCTAAACCAATCTCGTTCTAAGCGTATTATCTGGCTCCTTGAAGAGCTCGAAGTGGAATACAAAATCGTCCCTTATCAGCGAGATAGTGTGACGTTTCTTGCTCCACCAGAACTCAAGTCAGTTCACCCACTTGGCAAGTCCCCAGTGATCGAAGATCAAGGTCGAGTGATTACTGAATCAGGTGCCATTACAGAGTACTTAATCAGTAGATATGCTGCTGAGCGCCTTGCTCCAAGCCGTGATAGTGAAGAGTACATCGACTATATCCAATGGTTACATTTCGCTGAGAGTTCGGCGGCACTACCACTGCTTCTAAAAATATTCGTCGCTAAAGATGGCGCACCGACCAACTTTCTGTCTGATTACGCAGAACTAGAGCTTGATAAAGTGATGAGCTACATCGACCAATCGCTTGAAGGCAAGCGTTACTTGGTCGCTGATAAGCTGACTGGCGCTGATATTATGATGTCATTCATTGTCGAGGCACTGAACAAATTCGGACTCATGGAACGCTATCCGAACATTACTCAATACGCCAAACAATTAGCGACGCACACAGCTTGGCAAAAAGCACAGCAGTTAGAAGTTCAATACGGCTAAACCTTTAGCGCTGCTGTTTATCGGCAGCGTTATTTTCGCCTCTCGTACGACTCTCTATGTCCGTCTAAGTCTCTGTTTAGATTACGATAGAGAGTACCTATCAAAAGCATAGCTATAACCAGATATATAAAAACGCCACAAGCTCCTATTCTATGTACAACAAAGGTCACGCTCTAAGCGTGGTTCTTTACTCACACTACTTACTTGCTGTGACACTCTAGGAGCAATTCATGGAACATAAAAATAACAACGGCGGTCAATGCCCAGTCATGCACGGCGGAGCAACCTCTGCTAATTCTTCAAATGTCGCTTGGTGGCCAAATGCGCTTAACCTAGACATCCTTCATCAACATGATAAGAAATCGAACCCAATGGGCGAAGATTTTAACTATCGAAATGAATTGAAAAAACTCGATGTTGAAGCCTTAAAACAAGACTTAAAGCATCTAATGACAGACAGCCAAGAGTGGTGGCCAGCTGACTGGGGGCACTACGGCGGCTTAATGATTCGTATGGCTTGGCACTCTGCTGGTACATATCGAATCGGTGATGGCCGTGGTGGCGCTGATACAGGCAATCAACGCTTTGCCCCGCTAAACTCATGGCCAGATAACGGTAACTTAGATAAAGCTCGCCGACTGCTTTGGCCAATCAAGCAAAAATACGGCAACAAAATTAGCTGGGCAGACTTGATGATCTTAGCGGGTAACATGGCTTACGAATCAATGGGATTGAAAACGTTCGGTTTCGCCTTTGGTCGTGAAGATATTTGGCACCCAGAAAAAGATATCTACTGGGGTGCAGAGCAAGAGTGGCTACAAGAAAGTGGCGGAGATAACAGTCGCTACTCAGATGACCGTGACTTAGAAAACCCTCTAGCAGCGGTAATGATGGGCCTAATCTACGTAAACCCTGAAGGTGTTGACGGCGAGCCTGATCCAATCAAAACAGCAAGAGATATGCGTGAAACCTTCGCTCGTATGGGTATGAATGATGAAGAAACCGTGGCACTAACTGCCGGTGGTCACACTGTAGGCAAAGCGCACGGTAACGGTGACGCATCGAAATTAGGCCCAGAACCTGAAAGAGCGGATATCGAAGAACAAGGTCTAGGTTGGCTCAACAATAGCACACGGGGAATTGGTCGAGACACTGTTACTAGCGGTATTGAAGGTGCGTGGACAACTCACCCTACACAATGGGATAACGGCTATTTCCATCTACTTCTAAACTACGATTGGTGGCTACGTAAGAGCCCTGCAGGTGCATGGCAGTGGGAACCAATGGACATCAAAGAAGAAGATAAGCCCGTTGATGTTGAAGACCCAAGCATTCGTCTGAATCCAATCATGACAGATGCAGATATGGCGCTGCGCGTTGACCCTGAATACCGCAAGATCTCTGACCGTTTCTACAATGATCCTGAGTATTTCTCTGAAACGTTCGCTCGCGCTTGGTTTAAATTGACCCACCGCGATATAGGTCCAAAGAGTCGCTACTTCGGTCCAGACATTCCTGCAGAAGAGCTAGTTTGGCAAGATCCCGTACCTGCAGGCAATGCAAGCTACGATGTAGTAGCAGTAAAAGCGAAGATTGCTCAAAGTGGCCTATCGATTAGCGACATGGTGGCAACAGCATGGGATAGCGCCCGTACATTCCGTAACTCAGATAAACGTGGTGGCGCAAACGGTGCACGTATTCGCTTAGCACCACTTAGCCAGTGGGAAGGTAACGAGCCAGAGCGCTTAGCTAAGGTTCTCTCTGTTCTGGAAGCGATCGCCGTTGAATCAGGTGTTAGCGTTGCAGACACTATTGTTCTTGCTGGTAACTTGGGTATTGAGCTAGCAGCGAAAGCAGCAGGTTTCGAGGTTAACGTACCTTTCGCTCCAGGGCGTGGTGATGCATCGCTAGAGCAAACTGATATTGACTCATTTGCAGTGTTAGAGCCAATCGCTGATGGCTTCCGTAACTGGCAAAAACAGCACTACTCTGCGACACCAGAAGAATTGATGCTTAACCATGCACAGTTATTGGGGCTAACAGCACCTGAGATGACAGTTCTTGTTGGTGGCATGCGAGTGCTAGGTACTAACCACGCGAATACTGCGCATGGTGTGTTTACCGACCAAGTAGGCGCATTAACCAATGATTTCTTTATCAACCTGACAGACATGCGTTACTTGTGGAAACCAACCGGCCGTAACTCTTACTCAATAATTGAGCGTCGTTCAGGTGAAGAGAAATGGACAGCGACTCGCGCGGACCTTGTCTTCGGCTCGAATTCGATTCTTCGCGCATACGCTGAGGTTTATGCTCAAGATGACAACAAAGAGAAATTCGTTAAGGACTTTGTGTCAGCATGGACCAAAGTAATGAACGCTGACCGTTTCGATTTGAACTAGTCGCAAGTCAATCTTTAGTTGAAGTTGGTAAAGAGGCCAATCATCAACTAGGGTTAACTATGTAGCACTTAAATGAGAAAAGAGGTGCATATGGGCACCTCTTTATTTAAACCTCAGTTCAAGGAGAGTTAGATATGGATAACTTTAACTTCTTTAAGCTATTTGATACCAAAGAACTGTTTATTTTTTACTAGTTTGCTTACTGCTGATTTTTCGTAACCGCTTTCATGAGTACGGACGTGTCCATGCGGCCAAAGCCATCTTCTTGCAGCTCCGCGTACTGCTCGTCCACTTTTTTTGTTAATGGAAGCTCTAGGCCTACACGCTCGGCTTCTTTTAAACAGAATCCTAAGTCTTTGCGCATCCAATCAATAGCAAAACCAAAGTCGAACTTATCTTGAGACATAGTGACGGCTCGGTTTTCCATCTGCCATGAACCAGCAGCGCCATGCTTTAATGTTTCGACCACCTGTTCAACGTCTAACCCTGACTTTTGCGCCAGTAATAAGGCTTCGCTGAGGCCTTGTAAAATACCGCCAATACAAATTTGGTTAACCATCTTACATCGTTGACCCTGACCATTTTCACCCAGCAGTGTCATTTGCTTCGCGTACACATCCATGATCGGTGAAACCGCATCGAAGATCGCTTGTTCACCACCGCACATAATGGTTAATACACCATTCTCTGCGCCCGCTTGACCACCAGACACCGGTGCGTCAATGAAGGTATTGCCATTCTCTTTTGCAGCTTTCGCTAACTCAACAGCTAACTCGGCTGACGTCGTTGTATGATCAACGAGTACTGCGCCCGGCTTCAAAGTAGCAAGAATGCCCTCTTCTCCGTACACCACGCTACGGACATCGTCATCATTACCAACGCACACGAAAACCACATCCACGTCCAGTGCAGCTTGGCTTGGCGTATCACACGCTTGTCCAGCGTGTTCCGTTGACCACTTGTCTGCCTTCGCCTTGGTACGATTGAACACCTTTGTTTCATACCCGGCTTTGCTTAAAAAGCCCGCCATCGGGTAACCCATAACACCTAAACCAACAAACGCTACCTTTTTATCCTGCACTTTTTTCCCCTTAAAGTTTATTACTTATCGTTTTCACATGAGTGTACTAAACATTGGATGACAAATTAATATCCGCCAAGTGCATTTAACAACAAGGCTCCTTTAAAGGCTTTGTATCACAGTAAGAACATGGGTCTATAATTTATTTTTACCTTTTATTGAGCATGGGCATGAAATAAACACACATACATTCACACTGGCAATTGGTAATGTTTTTAGGTTGTTGATTTGTATAAATTTGTCTCTATTACCTTTAGAAAAAGTATGACAAAATCGATGCACTTTCATTCTATTCAAGTTGTAACTATGAACTATCAAGCCGCGATATTCGATATGGATGGCCTTTTACTCGATACAGAAAGAGTCTGTATGAGAGTATTTAAGCAAGCCTGCCTCACTCAAGAACTACCTTTCTACGAAGACGTTTATCTGTCTATTATTGGTAGAAACTCAGCAGGTATTGAGAAGATTTTCCGCGACGCCTACGGTGACGACCTTGAACGACTGCACAAGGAATGGAAAGAGAACTACCAAGCCATCGTCAAACATCAAGCGATCCCAGTTAAAGATGGGGTTATCGACATGCTCTCTTGGTTCAAAGCGAATAACATTCCTACAGCTGTCGCAACGTCGACACATAAAGACATTGCTGAGACAAAGCTCCAGTTGGCAGGCTTGTCTGGCTATTTCGACTCAGTAACTTGCGGTTGTGAAGTTTCAAACGGAAAACCTGATCCAGAGATTTACCTTTTAGCTGCTAAAAGACTCGAGGTTGACCGAAGTCAATGTCTCGCTTTTGAAGATTCAAACAACGGCGTGATTAGTGCTGTTGGCGCAAATATGATGACCTTCCAAATTCCCGACTTAGTTGAGCCAAGTCCTGAAGTCATCCAACTCGGCCACTCTATTCTTCCTTCTCTTAACGCGGTTTTAGAACACTTAAAACAAATCCGTCGCTAATATATTCAGAAGCTTGGTATCGCCAAGCTTCTTTCCCTTATATTAGAACTTACTTATATCCAATCTCCATTTTCAATAACCAAGCGTTCTATACATAAATTCCTAGCCCCCTTTTAATCGGCGATTTCATCCCAACTGTAATAAGTGTCTGTTGAGCTAAGTTTTACGCTTGCTTGTTAATGCTCAACCTAGCCTGATATCAATCGGAATAAGGAATAACAATGACTAACCAATACGTACCACCTAAAGTATGGAAGATGGAAGACGAAAATGGCGGCCAATGGGCAAGTATTAATCGACCAGATTCTGGTGCTCGTCATGAACAGGCGCTTCCCGTTGGTAAACACCCTATTCAGTTGCACTCTATGGGTACACCAAACGGCCAGAAAGTCACAATTATGCTCGAAGAGCTTCTAGCACTTGGGGTGAAAGAAGCGGAATATGACGCGTACCTTATTCGCATTGGCGAAGGCGAACAGTTTGGGTCAGGTTTTGTAGAAATTAACCCGAACTCTAAGATCCCTGCACTGGTTGACCAATCAGGTGATGAGCCAATCAATGTGTTTGAGTCTGGTAACATCTTACTTTACCTTGCAGAGAAATTTGGTCACTTCTTACCACAAGACCTTAAAGCGAAAACCCAAGTCATGAACTGGTTGTTCTGGCTGCAAGGCTCAGCACCTTACCTTGGTGGTGGTTTCGGCCATTTCTATGCCTACGCACCAGAGAAGTTTGAGTACCCAATTAACCGCTTTGCTATGGAAGCAAAACGCCAGTTAGATGTACTTGATAAGCAACTTGCTAAAACAACGTATCTTGGTGGTGACGAGTACTCTATCGCAGACATCGCGACATGGCCTTGGTATGGCAACTTAGTGCTTGGTAAAGCGTATGACGCGGCTGAGTTCTTGGATACCGATAGCTACAAGAACGTTAAACGTTGGGCGGAGCAAATCGAAGCGCGTGAAGCGGTACAACGCGGCCGTATTGTGAATAAATCGTGGGGAGAAGAGTGGGAACAGGCGCCAGAACGCCATAGCGCGGAAGATATCGACAAGGTGCTAAAGCTCAAGCCTTAGTGTATAAAAGCACACATCCTTGTGCTGTGTGCTCTGGATTAGATCCAAACCAGAGACAATAGCAAAAATGGCAGTGCGATTGCTGAAGCCATTTTTGCTAGCGCCATTGTTTCTCTTAGTAGCACTTCACGTTTCGGTGAAGTTGCTACTGTCGAATACGACGCCGCAACTTGCGCGCTATTCATATGTCCTCACACATTTACAGCAATGAAAGGAGCGGCAATTCTAGCGAGTGGTCAATGTTACTGCAACCTAAAACACGGCAGCACTATCGACTAACCAACGACCGTCAGTTGTCATCATTTGCGCCACTAACTTCCTCTTTTCGACACTCACATCGGTATCAATAGCCAATCTGGGTGATCACCATCTTATGATCAGAGCCGTTCGGACGGGCAACACTACGGCGTTCACATATTCGACGACCACTTGCTGCCGATTTTAACCACAGATGATCAATTGCAATCATTGAAAAGTCAGGCGTCGTAAAGTCACTGGCCCAGTTTGGCCAACTCGCCACAGGAAGGGTCTGATAGCTTGGAAAGAGCGTACCAAACCTTAAGCTAACTGAAGATAGGTTGAAATCCCCGACGACTAGCACCTCTTCAGCAGGGTATATTTCGTTAATCGATTCAATGGTACGTATTAACGCATTACGCCGGTACCATAAGGGTTTCGTCCTTGGTGATGGGGGATGAGCCGCAACCAGCGTTATCGCGATATGCTTATTAGGATGCCAGGTCCCTCGAATGATCGCTTGTTGATCAGGCGTCATATAGACCGACATATTGGTCAGTGGCGAACGGCTTAAGATCATTTGACTGGACGGGTAGCCCACGCCTTCCTGCCCGCCATAATAATAAGGGTATATATCCGTTAAACTTTTCAGTTTCTCCCCTACTTCAGGGGCAACCTCTTGAAGGACAACCAGATCCTTAGGTGTCGACATTAGGTAATTAATAAAGGCATTCACATCATCATTGGCGTAAAAGAGATTGTATTGGGCGATGGTGATCGGATTAACACAATTACTCACTTGTCGTTGGTGGGATTTTGGAGCCAACATGAAAAACACAGAAGACAACAGTAAGCAGGTGACGGCAGCAAACCAGTGGCGAACTAGAAGCAATCCGACACTCAAGAGCCAATATGCGATTAAAAACAGCGCAGGGAACGCAACGATATTTTCTACCCACCACGTCGTCTCATAAAACGACAACGTCACCCAAGCGACTGCTGGAGCAAAGACCACAAGCCATAACAACACTCTTTTCACAACTGCCCACCTTGTAAAAAACGCTGTTAAAAGTATGGTTCAAGTTGTTCAAATATACCGATTAATTATTTCTTGCAACGACCCATTGGCTTTCATTTCCGCTAAGCGTTGATTGATAAACAGCCTAATTTCCGGCTTCATTGCACCAGAAAATGCCAAATGAATCGGGTAATCCTCAATCACATCATTAAACGCCTCAATACGAAAGTTCTGCTCCATTAGACCCAATCGCTTTAAGTGGTATTTTACGCGTGATTCCATTTCAACAAATGCAGTATCACTTGGCAATCTCTCGATAATCCTAAACGCTGCCTGATAGTTTTTGACCCGAATTTCACTCACGTCACCCTGCTCGATATACGGTGTCAGTTCTGCGTAATCGAATCCGAGTAAAAGCACCAAACCTATACCTTTAATTGATCCAAGACTGTCGTAATTAAAAGACGCTTTTGTGCTCGTCACCAAAGCATGCTTTACGTTATAGATAGGTAAGTCCGATAGATGTTCAGATTGCACCCTTCCCCAATTTGGGCTCCCATACGTGATCCAATTTTGTTCACCGCCTGCCTCTAATGTGGAAATCATTCGATTGAATGGATAAGTGTGATAATTGAGCTGATAGCCACTTTCAGCAAATATTTCAGCAATGATGTCAGAGACAATGCCGGAGTGATTCTTCCCCTGCTCCTCAATTTGGAAAGGCTGCGCTTGTCCTGCGATTACATAGTAATTCACAACATCATTGGCCAATGACTGGTACGTGCTAATGCCAAACAGCATTGCAATTGCCACTCTGACTAATCTAACTCGTTCCACTACCTACTCCTTGTAATTTTTCTTACCACTCTATCGATATTAATACTAGGCTATTTATAAGCAACAAGACTCACTTGAAATGGATTGTTAACGCATGAAGCAATTGAACTGGGGTATTGCCAAACAGCTTGTAATCGCCATAGTGACTGTAAGTGTAGTACTGGCATTGATCATTGCCGGAATAAATTTTTATCACGGCTATCGTTCCGAGTTAGCTTCTATTGATCAAAAATTACATCAATTGGAAGGCAGTTATCTTGCCAGCATTAGTGCCAGTCTATGGGTCGTTGACACCGAACAAATTGATACGCAAATCGAAGGAATCTATCAACTCCCCCACATAGACTCAGTAAAGCTCGAAGACGGCACTAAGGTCATCGCCTCCGTAGGGCGTATCGAAAGTGAACATATCATCGTGCATCAATGGCCAATCACCCATTCACTTGGTGAGAAAGAATTTACCATCGGCACACTTACCATAAAGACCGACATGGCTCCTATCCATAGTCAACTATGGGGTGATTTTCTGTGGTTACTATCAGTCACTCTACTCCAGACAAGCATCATAGTTGCGAGTTTGCTTTATATCGTATTAACCATGATTGTGCGGCCCATCCAGAATGTTTCCCGCGCAATGTCAGACTTTGAAGGTAACTTTACTCCTAATAAGATTACTGGCCATCCCCGAAAGTTCAATGATGAAATCGCGCAGCTAATCAAAAAATACAACACCTGTATTACTCAACTAGAGACTAACTATCAACAACTTAAGTCAGCGAAAGAAAGAGCTGAAGTTGCCAATATCAAAAAAAGCGAATTTCTTGCAAATATGAGCCACGAAATTCGTACGCCGATGAATGGCATAGTGGGAATTGCGGTGCTTTTAGAAGAAACGAATCCAACTGAAGTACAAAAAAGCTACCTAGATATCCTTAACAGCTCCTCAAATACCTTGCTCGATATCATTAACGACATTCTTGATTTCTCGAAGATTGAAGCTGGACACTTTTCTCTTAGTAATGAACCATTCGATATTCGCCAATTGCTTCAGCAACAATCCAACGAATACAGTCTTCGAGCTGCACAGAAGCAACTGATGTTCCAATGTAATATTGAACCTAACCTACCTAATGAGATCAAAGGTGACCAAGTGCGCCTTAAACAGGTGTTAAATAACTTAATCGGTAACGCACTCAAGTTTACCCAACAAGGCCATATTGAACTAAAAGTGAATTCTTTACAGATAGAGCAACACCCCCACCTGCACATAGAAGTGAAAGATACTGGCATCGGTATAGACAAAGAAAACCTATCCGCTATCTTCGAGAAGTTCCAGCAAGCGGATGGCAGCACGACCAGAAATTATGGTGGGACAGGCCTTGGGTTAGCGATCAGCAAAAAAATTATCGAGATGATGGGCGGTGAGCTCAAAGTCACGAGTGAAGTCGGTCTTGGCAGTAGTTTTTATTTTACCATTCCTATACATATTACTAATACCGACACCCAAGAAACTCCGCCGATTAAACGCAATTTAGTTAACTTCACTGAGAAATACTCTCAGGATGAGATTAAGTTAATTAATGACCAAGTGGATAGCGACATTACCGTTTTGGTTGTCGAAGACACAAAAGTGAATCAGCAAATCATTAGCGTCATGCTCAACCTATTGAATGTGAATACAACCATCGTCAACAACGGCCAAGAAGCAGTAGACGTCTGCCAAACACGTCAATTCGATGCGATTCTGATGGACTGCCATATGCCCATCATGGATGGTTACGAAGCGACACGAGTGCTGCGCAACTGTGATGATTGGCGTCGTCAGGTGCCCATCATCGCTGTCACAGCCAACGTCATGAAAGAACATAAATCACTGTGCTACAAATCCGGAATGGACGACTTCTTAACCAAGCCAGTTGATCCCAAGAAGATACGTTCCGCATTGATTAAACACATCCCGCGTTTGCAGCAACTGCTGAATGACCTAGACGTAAAAGAAAGGCAATCAACTTAGAATACGCCCAACAAAGCAAACAGTTACACATGTTGAGATCTCATATTTAAAAGGAATGCTATAAAATATTGTTATTAACTAAATGTTCTAACATCATGGCCGCTATAATTATTGTACTTTCTTAAACCCCTCAAGGAGTGGCATGACTAAGCTAACAGACAAGAAACTGCTTAACCTAATCACTTATGCTCCTGCTACCATTGTCGCCGTCTTTACCTTGTTATGGGTTGTCCTGACAGTTAGGGATACCGTTCTTAGCTCGCGTGAAGAACTCAACTACCTAAAACAAGAAGATGAACAACGACGACTCGCCACATTGACTAATCGTGTGGAATACGTTCTAGAACAAATTCAATTTGCTCGCAATCAAGTTGAAGACAAATTGGAAGACACCATTCAAGAACATATTTATGAAGCGCATGCGATTGCAACGCGCCTCTATGAGAGCAATAAACATCTTCCAGAAGAACAAGTAACCAAGTTGATTACGGATGCATTAAGAGATATCCGCTTTAACCAAGGACGCGGCTACTTTTTCATCTACAAAACGGATGGTCTCAATGTCATGCATCCTCTACTTCCACGCGTTGAAGGCACCTCATTGTGGGATTTCAAAGATGTGCGTGGTAGTTATATCGTCCGTGAAATGGGAGAACTCATAAAAAAACAAGATGAAGCTTTCTATCGCTGGTGGTTTGTTAAGCCAGAAAACCGTAATAAGGAATTCGAAAAAGTCGGCTTTGGTAAATACTTCGCTCCATACGATTGGTTCATAGGAACGGGCGATTACGTTGTCGATGTTGAAAATGATATTAAACAGACGTCGTTAAAGTGGATAAGAAACCTTAGATTTGGTGACTATGGTTATATCTTTGTTCTTGCTAGCGACGGCACCATTCTTTCTCATATCGATGAATCGTTAATTGGACAAAATACATTTGCTATTGGTGATGAACAATACCAACAAGCGTCAAAACGGATCATGGAAGCCGATAAACAGTTCGTAAATTATATCGCTACCACAGGCCCTGAAAATATCTCGAGTCTTTCTAAAACAAGTTACGTTGTTAAGGTTCCAAATTGGGACTGGACTATTGGCGCTGGTGTATATGATTCACTTAGTGAGCAGTACTTTAAAGAGCGTGAATCTTCCGCTGAAAAGGAACAACAAAAAACACTACAACAGCTTCTGCTTATTGGCATTGTCACAACCATCATTGTCGCCCTGTTCTCTTACTCCTTAAGCCGTTTAATCGCTAATCGCTTTAGAAAGTTTGAAAAGCGCATCAATTACGATTTTGAAAATCTGCAACACACTAAAGATCAGTTGGAACATATGGCGAGTCACGACGAGCTAACAGGCTTACCGAATCGTTCGTTACTCCATCAGCATATTAAAGAGGGAATCGAGACATCAGCAAAGCAATGTTGTCAGCTAGCAGTTATGTTTGTTGATCTTGATGACTTTAAGAAGGTTAACGACCTGTATGGCCATAGTGCTGGAGACCGTTTACTGAGCGAAATTGGCAAAAAGTTCGACGCCTTTTTAGGGCCAAATGATTACGTTGCCCGTTTTGGTGGAGATGAATTTATCTTTTGCTTCTCTAACCTAAAGAATCTCAGTGAAACCGAATCAAAAGTTGAGCAAATCAAAAATGTGTTCAAGCAGCAGTTTGTTATTGACGGCAAAGTGCTCTTCACCAGCTGTTCTATTGGTGTCTCTATGTATCCGTCCGACGGAGATGACCCTGAAGAGCTGATTTCGAAAGCGGATATAGTGCTGTACAAATCGAAAGCACGACAAAAAGGTGATGTACTCTTTTTCGATAGCTCCATCAATCAACAAGTTCAATATGACTTTCTTCTTGAACGCGAACTCAGAGAAGCCGTTGACCGAGGTGAGTTGACCGTGAACTATCAACCGCAAGTCAACGCTGAAACAGGCGTATTACATGGCGTTGAAAGCTTGTTGCGTTGGTATAACCCTCAACTTGGTCAGGTATCCCCACTAGAATTCATCTCTTTGGCGGAAGAAATTGGTTTGATCAGTGAGATTGGTGAGTTCGTTATCAATAAAGCCTGCGAAGAGTTTGTACAAGCATTCCCATCGCCAGATTCAGACTTGGTTCTCTCTATCAATATTTCACCGATGCAGTTGATGAATACCAATTTTATTCCTCAGCTCAAAAGCATTACTGAAAAGCATGAATTGCCTAGCCATCGCATCACCCTAGAAATCACAGAAAATGTACTGATTAACGATTTACCTAAGGTTGAACCCATCATTAACCAATTGAAACAGCTAGGATTTACTGTCTCTCTGGATGATTTTGGCACTGGATATTCATCACTCAGTTACCTTAGCAATTTGCCATTAGACGAGTTGAAGATTGACCGCGTTTTCATCGACAAAATGCTCAGTTCAGAACAGAGTGATTCTCTGGTAAAAGCGATCCTTGCTATAGCACGGTCAGGAAACATGCGTGTAGTCGCCGAAGGCGTTGAAACGGAAGCGCAAAGAGCAGTGCTAATTAAATATGGCTGTGAGCTGCTTCAAGGATACTTGATAGAGCGCCCACTCCCTATCGATCAATTAGTTTATAAGTATACAAATACCGAAAATGGGCTATATCTCTAGGGAGCTAGGTAAGTTAATTGATCTAGCTCTAATTATATTTAGTTTGCAAGTGAAATTTATCTTTTCACTTTTTGTTATTTTGTAACTATTTGTAAAAGTGCTATCGTATGTTCATTGGTTACATCGTTGGAAAGGGCTACACAGAGAGTCAGATAACGCGTAACAGTCTGGTTAAGCATACTAGACCAACAATCTCCAAATTATGACAATAAGAGTTGTCTTTTGCCCGTGTAATTAGCTACTACGCGGGCTTTTCTTTATCCAGCAAGAAGCAATCCATCGACATTCAGCAGAATCAATCTGTCATAAATCACATTTCTCATTTTTAATCGTCATTAATTAATCAGTTGATTAAATAGTGATTAATAATTGTTATATCGAAGATATTTTCGTCCCCATATAATTAATCATACGTTTAATAAACGAGAGTAACGACAACATGAATATAGCGAGGAAAGCTGGTCGCCCCAGTAATGACATCGATGCGCGACAAGCACTGATCGATGCCTCACGCGATCTATTCACCGCTCTGCCCTACAACAAAGTCTCTACCCGCTTGGTGGCCAGTAACGCAGGTGTCAACGTCGCTATGATTCGTTACTACTTTGGCAATAAAGAAGGCTTATTTGAGACCATGCTGCGTGAAACCATCGAGCCGATGAAGATGCAAATGCAGTGCATGGTTAAAGACAGCTCGCAGAAAAACTTTCTCGACATTATGCGTACCTATTATCGAGAAATGGTCAAAGTGCCACTATTCCCGCGACTGATCGCACAAGTCATGAATATGGACAGCTCAGAAACTCAGCGAAAACTGCTTGAGAAAGTGTTTATGGATGTCAGCCAGCCAATGCAATCCATCATGTTCGACAAGCTGGTTGAGAGTGAGATATTACGCCCTGATGCAGATCCTAGGCTGTGCAAAGTCTCTTACATTAGCCTAATGGTCTTCCCGTTTATCGCCCCACCGGCAATGCTTGCCATCCATGGCATTGAACTTAATGAAGAGTTCCTAAACCAATTGTTCGAGCACAACATTAAACTTATGACCCACGGTTTTTTACAACCAACTGAATCGCAGGATTAACGATAATGAAAATAAATAAGAAGCTACTGTTTTTTCCAGCGCTTGCTGTTGGAGTCATTACGCTGGTTGTCGCCGTGAAACTAAAGCCCGACTTGCCCGTTAAGCCGGCAGGTGATCGCGCTAGGCTGGTCGATACCATACCACTCGAACTTAAGGCCATGGCGCCTCTTGCCATTGGCTTTGGTAAAATTACACCCAAGATCGAATGGAACGCCATTGCAGAAGTCACCGGCAAGGTTGTCTATCGCCATCCTCTGCTTGAAAAAGGTCAAATACTCAAGGCAGGAACCGAGATTTTACGCATTGACCCACTCGATTACGAACTCAAACTGGTACAAGCTCAAGCCGACCTAAAATCTGCGCAAACCTCTTTGGCTAAGCTAAACCAAGAAGAATTTAACCTCAAACAAACGCTAAAAATTGAGAAAAACCGTCTGGTTATCGCCAATAAAGAGCTGGAACGAAAACAGAACCTGCGTAAGAAAGGGTTAACGTCTCAGTCAGATGTCGATCAGCAAACGCAAAGTGCTCTTTCACAACGTAAACTGGTTCTCGATATCGAAAACCAAATTGGACTGATGCCAGATGAGAAACGCGTCGCTGAAGCTCTGGTTAAAGTGAACACCTCAAAAGTAGATGAAGCTCAACGCTCACTGGAAAAAACCATCATTACACTACCGTACGACTTGCGTATCGCCGATGTTGAGATTGAACAAAACCAAGTGGTCAACTTGCAACAAACCATGGTCACCGGCCACGGTATAGACGTAATGGAAGTGGAAGCGCAGCTTTCGATCCATGACATGCAAACGCTCGCATCCAGCTTAGGTGAGTTCGCTCGTGACGAAACCGGAATTCCTCAACCCGATCGATCGTCAATCCAAGCGACTATCGAACTAAGCAGCGGCAATTTAAAAGCCCACTGGCCTGCCAAAGTAAGCCGCATCAGCGAAACGGTCGATCCGAACCAGGCCACTGCGGGGGTGATCTTAGAAATAGAGCAAGATTATCGCAATTTAAATCCAACCTCTGTACCTCCACTGGTCAACGGCATGTTCGTGCGCGCATCGATTGAAGGTCAAGCTAATCCAAGTTGGGTAATTCCAGAACGTGCCCTGCATGGCGACAAAATCTATTTGATGGATGATCAGAGCAAGCTCCAAATCCAATCCGTCAATGTTGAGTATCGCAGAGACAACCAAGTCGTGATTGACGGCGACCTAAACCAGGGCGACAAACTGATCCTAAACGACTTACTGCCAGCGATTAACGGCATGTTACTCAAAGAAGCGAGCTCAGAGGAGTCTGCGCCATGATTCGATTCTTTGCAAAACACCCAACTGCGGCCAACCTTTTGATGCTGAGTTTGCTAGTGTTGGGGTTAACCTCACTGCCAAACATTAAGCGTGAGACATTTCCTGAATTCGATCCCCCCTACATTATGGCAGGGGTCGCCTACCCTGGCGCTTCTCCACAGGAAGTAGAGGAAAGTATCTGTGTTCGCATGGAAGACGCGGTTGATGGACTGGCCAACATTGAAGAAACCCAGTGTGAAGCGATAGAAGGCTCCGCCCGTTTAATCTTAAAGCTAAACGAGCGCGCTGATATCGGGCGCATGTTGGTTGACGTTCAGACTCAGATCAACTCCATCAATGACTTTCCTCAAGAGATTGAATCCCCTGTTGTTCAAGAATTAGATTGGAATGAGCCAGTAGTCGATGTTGCGATCACCGCTGATACCACCTGGCCAGAATTGAAGGCCTATGCAGAGCAGCTTAAGAGAACGTTAAAGCTTGATTACGATGTTTCTCTGGTCGATGTCGCGGGCTTTTCTGACCACCAATTTCGCGTCGAACTTGATTCACAAGCGATGCGCCAATTGGGGTTAAGCGTCGGTGATATTGCCGACCAAATCGGTCGCCAAAACATTAAGCTGCCAAGTGGTAACGTCGAGACGCCTGACAAAAACTTTTTGATCCGTTTTGATGAGCGCCGCACTACGCCGCAAGCGCTCGAAAGTATTGTCGTTGGCTCGGGGCCAAATGGTTCAATTATTCGCCTGCGTGATATCGCCACCATTACCGACCGTTTTGAACTTGACGAACAGAAAGTTCTTTTCGATGGTCACCCATCAGCACTGCTCAAGGTAAGCAAAAATAAAGAAGATGACGCTCTACGGATTAAAGATCGCGTATCTCAGTTTGTCGAAGACCAACAAGCAATCGCACCTACTGGCGTGAAGCTTGAGCTCACCAATGATCTATCGTCAGTATTGTGGGACCGTCTCACCATGATGGTTAGAAATGGCTGGCAAGGTATTGTGTTGGTCTTTGCAACCATGTGGCTGTTCTTTAGCTTACGTTACTCATTCTGGGTTGCCGCAGGTCTACCTGTCGCCTTCCTCGGCGGGCTGTTCTTAATGGCTCAACTCGGGCTTTCCATTAACATTATGTCGCTGGTTGGTCTGCTGATGGCCATCGGTATCATGATGGATGATGCGATAGTGATTGCCGAGTCCATTGCAGCCCACCTTGATCGGGGAGAAGACGTCGATAATGCGGTCATTAAGGGCGTAAAAAAGGTCTTGCCCGGCGTTATTTCCTCTTTCTTAACCACGGTATGTATCTTCGGTAGCTTACTATTTCTTGAAGGTGAAATGGGCGCGGTACTAAAAGCAGTCCCCCAAGTCCTAATCCTTGTATTAACGCTCAGCTTGGTTGAAGCATTTTTGATATTGCCTAATCACCTCTCTCACTCGTTACACAAAGAAAAACGCGAAAAATCTCCCGTTAAATTTAAACAAAAGCTTCTCGATCGGTTTGAACACTTCCGCAATACCACACTGGTTAACGCTGTAGAGAAAGTGGTTGAGTTCCGCTATGCCTTCTTAGGGGGAGTGGTCGCCCTACTGCTCATCTCTGTAGCAACCATCGCGGGTGGGCTACTCAAGTTTCAGCCTTTTCCTGAGCTTGACGGTGATATTGCTGAGGCGCGTATTATCCTTCCGCCCGGTTCTTCTTTAACGCAAACCGAAGCCGTGGTAGACAAGATTGTCACATCAGCCCAAAAACTCAACGCGCAGTGGAGCAAAGAGGTCGAAAATGGCACTCAACTGGTTCAGCACATTACCAGTCAGTTTAATGCCAACGCCGATGCTAATGAATCTGGGCCCCACATTGCTACTGTTCGGCTTGACCTGTTGGGCGCAGAAAGCAGAAACACCGTCATTGATGACTTTATCGCTGCATGGCGCGCGGATATAGGCGAACTGGCTGACCCTATTTCACTAGTGTTTAAGCAGCCAACCATGGGACCGGGAGGACGTGCGATCGAAATTCGCGCCAAACATGATGACTTAAACGCCCTTAAAGCCGCCTCAATCGATATTCAACACTACTTGAACGAATTCGATGGTATCCACGGCGTGTTGGATGACATGCGTATGGGTAAAGAAGAAGTACTGGTTAAACTGCGTCCAGGAGCAGAAACCTACGGTATTAATGGACAGCTAATTGCTAACCAGCTTCGCGCCGCGTTCTTTGGTCAAACCGCCGACGAAATTCAGGTTGGGGTCGAGAATATCTCAATTGAGGTGCGATTAAATAAAGTTGAAGCAGGAGACCTTCAGCAACTGGCAAACTTCCCAATTATCATGCCTGACGGTAGCCAGATACCTTTAGCTACCATTGCCACGCTCGATTTCCAGCGTAACTACGTCCGAATCCAGCGTATCGACGGCCTGAGAACCATCAGCGTATTTGGTGATACCGACAATACCAAGGTCAATTCAACGGCGGTAATCACTCAATTCCAAAAAGAAGAAGCGCCTAAGCTAATGGCTAGGTATCCGGGGCTAAGATTCGACTTCGAAGGCGAAGCGAAAGACGCAGCGGAAACGGGGGCGTCAATGGGCAAAGGCTTCTTGCTCGGACTGTTTGGCGTATTTGCCATACTCAGTTACCAGTTCCGCAGCTACTTGGAACCTTTTGTTGTCATGCTGGCCATTCCCCTAGCCTTTATTGGTGTTGTTTGGGGCCATATCTTACTTGGTCACTCATTAAGTATGCCGAGTATGATGGGCTTTGTGTCGCTCGCAGGTATCGTGGTCAACGATTCGATCTTATTGGTGCAATATATTCGCCACCATGTCGATGATGGCGATAGCGTGCATGACTCAGTGGTCAAAGCGAGCCGAGAGCGTTTTAGAGCGGTTTTTCTAACCTCGATGACCACAGCGGCAGGCCTGTTACCGCTACTCACTGAAACCAGCTTGCAGGCGCAAGTGATTCAGCCATTGGTTATCTCAATTGTATTTGGTATTTTCGCCTCAACACTGCTGGTGCTGTTTATGATCCCTGCCGCCTACGCGGTACTGGCTGATTTTGGATTGGTACATAAGCACGAAGAAATCTAGTCCGTTAATGATCGATGAGACCTAAAAAAGCCAGACACAATGTCTGGCTTCTTTATATTGAATGTTTGACAGCTTTCTATGCTTTAGCACTTAAAGCTTCACCTTCAAACTTAATGCCCTGCCAACCGTATTTGATGAAATTACGAATGTTAGCGTGGTCATCACCCTCAGGATTGCCCAGTACATCTTCACGATAGAAACGGCCAAAACAAGCAAGAGTCGACGTTTGATCAAGCTCTTTCAGCTGAGCGAAGGCAAAGATTTTGCACGACCCATTATTCTGATTCGCTTCGTTGCTGGTATCACCATTAACAAAGGCAGTCGGTACAAACTCGTAGTTTGCTTCAATCACAGCCATCGTATCTTCAAACTGAATCTCAGTCGGTGTTTCTGACAAGGTTGCTAAGAAATTGTTTAATTCCATTTTTCATATACTCCGATAAATCTTTGTCGAGTCTATGATACTGGCCAACAGAAAAAAAGTGGCTTGTCAGATTTTCTGCCTGTTACCCCATTTCTTAGCTAACCCCCACTCAATCAATACTTAAACTGTGACACTTCACCATTAAGGTTTTCAGCCTCATTTGAAAGCCCTTGCAAGACATCATCGACATCTTGCACTTGCACCGATACTGCAGCGGAAGCATCCGCAATAGAGGTAATACTGCCACTAATATCGTCTGTTACTGCTTTCTGCTCTTCTGTCGCCGCAGCGATTTGCACATTCATCTCATTTAGCTGATCGAGCATCGAAACGATTTGCTCTAGCATTTGGGTGTTTTCATCACAAGTCACTACCCCTTGAGAAACCGTGGTATTGGCACTTTGAATACTGCTGGACACACTCTGCGTCTCACGTTGAAGAGATTCAATTTTGCCACGAATTTCTTCCGTCGAGGCTTGTGTACGACCAGCGAGTGAGCGAACTTCATCAGCGACCACCGCGAAGCCGCGGCCCTGCTCTCCAGCCCTTGCCGCCTCAATGGCTGCATTCAGTGCTAGTAGATTGGTCTGCTCAGCAATACCCTGAATCACATCAAGCACTTCAGCAATTGAATTTGTTTCAGTGTTCAAACGTTCTATCGCCGACACGGCCGTTTGCATTTCATTGTCTAAACGGGAGATTTCATTCCCTAAGTTTTGACCGACTTTAACCCCTGCGCTACCGGTATCATTGGCATTTTTCACAAACTCGGCGGCGCGAACAGCAAACTGCGCAACTTCTGAAATCGATGCACTCATTTGGTTAACGGCGGTCGCGACCGATTCAGTTCGATTATTTTGATCCGTCACTGCATCTCGGGTACTGTTCATGTTGCCCGCCATGCTTTGTGTATTGGCGTTTAGATTATTCGTCGCTTGAGCAAACTTACCGATAATGTCTTGTAAGTGAGTAAACAAACCATTGAGCGAGATGGCTAGATCTGTCATCTCGTCTTTGCCTGCCACTTCAAGGCGCTGAGTAAGATCGTTGTTTTTGCTGATCATTTGGACTTTGTCGCTCGCCACTTTGATAGGTCGCGCAATGCTATTACCTAAGAAGTAAGAGAGAAGAACCGCAGCGACAACCACAACTGCAATGCTGGTAACTACCGTTATCGCCAGTGAGCTGATTAATGAACTTAAGTCGGCCAGCGCTTCACTCTTATCAATCTCAACGATAATCCCCCAAGAAAGCCCAGCGGCGTTAACTGGAGAATAGGCAGACAACACATCTATACCGCGATAATCACTGATCACATCGGAACCTCGTTGGCCTTTTAGCGCCGCTTTGGAGGTTGGCGTGTTAACTGGTTGTCGACCAATAGCCGAAGATTTGTCTCTAATTTGATTGACGATGTTTGAGCTCACGCCCCCAGACTGCAAGGCTGAGAAATAGGTATCAGGATCCTCAATCAAAAAACGCGATTCACTACGTAATAGTCCGTCCTGCCCGATTAGATAAGCTTCACCACTTAGGCCCAACCCTTCATTTTTCCAGTTTTCATGGAAGGTCATGATTTTATTGATTTCATCAACTGGCATTTGGAAGATCAACGCCCCCAATGTTTTCCCATTTTGTACTATTGGCGTGGAAATGAACGAAGCTGCGGCTTCATAGGACGGAAAATATGGAGCAAAATCTTCTAAGTGATATTGATTATGCGATAGCGCTAAAGCACTTTTATACGCTTTAGCAATACCACTATTAGCATAGGGGCCTGTGTTCAGGTTGGTCGCGTAATCGAGCTCTTTGAATACCGAATAAACCACATTGCCTTGCATATCGACCAAGAAGATATCGTAGTAGCCAAACTCTTCCAAAAAGCCCTTCACACTAGGGTGATACATCGCATGCGCTTTATCGTACTCGGTATTTAGCGAGTCACTCATCAGCTCGTGTTTTTCACCCAATGGATTAGGGTTAGTACCGATATATCTAGCCTGCAGCGCAACGGCTCTTTCAGATAAGCTGTCGAGTTTCTGCATCTCGCCAGCAGATATGCCACCATTAGAGTCCCGATACGTTGCACCGAAGGCTGACTGATAGTAGCTACGCAATTGAGCAACATCACTATCCGACACTTTTTCTACTGGATAGTTATTGAACGCATCACTAAAGGCGGTGATTGCTCCTTGGACGCCAACTGAGTTCGCAGTCGTCACAACTTGACCGCTAATCTGTTCGAAGTAGCTTTCAATCTCACTTCTTTTGATCTCTCGAATCGAGATGAGTTGACTATTTGCGCGTTGGTATAGTGCCTGCTCTGACAAATCCGAAGAACGCCAGCCGACAATTGTTCCGGTTACTATGACCGCTAACGTGCACAAAAGCGTCGAAGCAAGAACAATCTTTGTTGCAATTTTCATAACGACAACCTCATACGGAAATCCCTTCCGTCATAATTAATTGAGGAAAATCACCAACCAACGCGACAAATATTTATTTTATACGTCTATAAGTAGGTTCTTGGCTTTAAACCTACGAATATGCACTCAGTGACATAAGTGTAAGCACAAAACTTAAACTTTTCGACGAGAATCGAATTTTTTCATTCTAAGAATCCTGACTAAGTAGATTCGCCACCTTAGCTACATTCTTATTCCGCCATCCACTTCAATCACGCGCCCGTTTACGTAATCATTTTCAAACAAGAACTTCACTGTACTCGCTATTTCATTGGTGTGACCCATTCGGCCAACAGGGATCATACTTTCTAATCGTTCTATGGCCTCGGGTTTCATTTGCGCGGCCATTGGTGTTTCGATTACCCCAGGTGCAATTGCTGCAGCCCTAATTCCATACCGAGCAAGCTCTCTTGCCCAAGTGGTCGCCAATGTTGCCACGGCTGCTTTCGATGCCGCATAGTTGGTTTGTCCTATGTTCCCCGCGCGCGCAACGCTAGAAATATTGATGATCATGCCTTGTCGCTTGGTTTCAATCATTTGCACAGCCGCCTCTCGGCCACACAGAAAAGTTCCGGTTAAGTTAACGTCAATTACTGAAGTAAATTGCTCCAAAGACATCTTAGAAACGTGCCCTTCTTTCACTTTAACCAGTAATCCATCACGTAGAATTCCGGCATTATTAACCAAACCGTCCAACTGACCAAAATCAGTGACAATGTCACGAAAGATCTGCTCCACCTCTGTTTCATTGGTGACGTCCGCTTTATAGGTCAACGCCTTTACCCCGAGCATGTGGCACTGATCTTGAGTCACTTTCAGCGCGTCTTCATTTACGTCAATCAATGCGAGCTCTGTACCTGCATGAGCAAGAGTTACAGCCATCATCTGCCCTAGTCCTTGCCCAGCCCCTGTGATCGCGACAACGCTTTCTTTGAGGTTCATAGCATGCCTCCTATGACTTTGATTGCGATTGATAGAACTCGAACAGACTTGAGAAATCGAGCTCTTCATTACCGTTCATGTTGTGGAATGAGTACAGGTTTCTGGCCAATGAACCCATTGGTACTGACGACTGGCTTTTCGTTGCCGCTTCAAGCCCGAGGCCTAAGTCTTTGAGCATAAGTTTACTCATAAAACCTGGTTGGTATTGATTAGAGGCAGGCGCGTTTTCCATCACGCCTGGGCAAGGGTTATAGAGTTCAAGTGCCCAGTTTCTTCCAGAACTCTGAAGCATGATGTTAGACAATACTTTAGGATCTAAGCCGTTATCGATACCTAAATTCAACGCCTCACAGGTTCCCGACATTAAAATGCCCAGCATTAAGTTATTGCAGATTTTCCCCATTTGCCCGGACCCTACTTCTCCCGCATGGAAGATGTTTTTGCCCATATGACTCAGCACTTGCTTTGCCTTAGAGAAATCTTGCTCACTACCACCAACAATAAAGGTAAGAGTCGCCGCTTTCGCGCCAGACACACCACCAGATACCGGAGCGTCCGTAAAACTGATCCCTTTATCTCTGGCTTGTTGGCCTACCAATCTTGCCGTTTCAGGATCAATGGTCGAAGAATCAATGAGTATGGTGTCACCGCTCACATGGTTTAAAATACCGTCGTCGGAGAGGTAAACCGCTCTAACATGTTCGCCTGCAGGCAGCATAGTGATCACGCTATCTGCGCCGCGCGTCACCTCTTCGATTGAAGCACAAGGAATCGCGCCAAACGCCCCGAGCTCTTGGGCCATTTCAGTGACAACATCATAAACTTGTACTTCAAACCCAGCAGAAAGCAGGTTTCGCGCCATCGGCGCGCCCATATTTCCTAATCCGACGAATGCTACCGTCCCCATAACGTTATCCTCTCACTGATTTGTGCTCTGTTCGACCTCTACGACTTGGCCGCTAGTACTGACCTAATTTGGCCAATGGATGAGACCCTTGATCCCATATCGATACGAACAGCTTATCGATGGCGTGTGAATCTACTTTGGAGATATTGCCAAACAACCAATTAGGCTGACCATCTTTATCGATTAGACGCGCACGCACCCCTTCTTGAAACTCTCCTAACAGAGCGCAATTAACCGCCAAAATCAGCTCTAACCTAAAACACTCTGCCAAAGATAAGTCGCTGTAATCTTTCATCTGCCTAAAGCAGATATGCGCGGTAATTGGACTCCCGGAAACGAGATTGGCTTTTGCATTGCTAAGCCATTTGGCATCCCCTGCTAAAGCAAGAATATTGTCTGTTACATGCAATACATCATCGGCAGCACAGGCTTTTTGGATATGATTGAAGTACGGCATGATTTGAAGTTCCGGCTTTTGGTCGCTTATCTGAGCTTCAAATCCTTCTAGCAACTCCGTTACAACCTCATAAGTATCATCAACACAGTCCCAATCAGCAACTTGCAACTGATCAACAAAACTCTCTTTATGACTTTCTAGTACCAAATGATCAGCCAGATGGAGCTCAACCGCATCTGCCGCATTGACCATCATCCCTGTTAAGCCCAAAAACAACCCAATTCCGCTATCTAAACGGTTTAAAAACCACGTTGCGCCCACATCAGGAAAAAGTCCAATCGACACTTCTGGCATGGCCAACCTAGAGTCTGGTGCGACAACCTTGTGGCTAGACGCCATATAAAGCCCCATTCCACCGCCCATCACAATGCCATGGCCCCATGCAATAACAGGCTTACAATAGGTATGAATCAGATAGTCACATTGATACTCAACACTGAAATACATCGTGCAGAAGTTTTCGATTTCATCTGGGTTAGAGCCTTGCATTACGTTAAACATGGTGCGCACATCACCACCGGCACAAAACGCCTTGTCTCCCGCACCTTCAAGCACAACGCACACAATGTCGTCATCTTCATGCCAGATTTCTAGTTGAGCTTTTAAGCAGACGAGCATGTCGAGTGTTAAGGCATTTAACGACGCTTCATTATGTAAAGTTACGACGCCAATTTTATATGGGCTACCGCTACAAGGCAGTTCAACAAAATGAACGCTATCACTCATATCGTTACTCCTTAGAGCTAGCTATTGCTCCAATTTGGCTGACGCTTTTCGAGAAAGGCATTCACGCCCTCTTTTTGGTCTCGGGTATCAAATAGCTGCATAAACAACTCGCGCTCTTTAACTAGGCCATGAGCTATTGGGTCGGTGCGGCTATTTTGGATCAAAGATTTACACGCTGCGACAGAGGATGGAGATTGATTAGCAACGCTATTGGCTAAGGCGATAGCGGTGTCGAGCGCCTTACCTTGCTCGACCACCTCTTCAACTAAGCAAATCGAGTGCGCTTTTGTCGCATCAACCTGTTCTCCGCACAAAATGATTCGTTTCGCCCAACCCTCCCCAACGAGTGCAGTGAGGTTTTGCGTCCCACCCGCGCAGGGTAATAGCCCTACTTTGGCCTCAGGCAATGCCATGACAGCTTGAGTTTCAGCGATTCGAATATCACACGCTAATGCGACTTCCAAACCACCGCCCATTGCATAGCCATTAATCGCCGCAATGGAGACCCCACGAAAGGCAGACAAGGCTTCGAACGCTTCCCCAAACGCTTGAGCCATCTCCCAAGCAATGTCCTTCTCACCCGTGGCAAATAACTTAAGATCGGCTCCAGCTGAGAAGAACTTTTCCCCATTTCCTGTTATCACTAGCGCATATACGTCAGCATTATTATTAAGTGCGTGAACCAGATGCTTAAGCTCATGTAGACTTTGTTTGGTCCATGTGTTGGCTGGTGGATTATTCATCGTTACCAGTGCTACATGACTATTGATCTCATGTGGCAATGCCAAACTGTTCTGCTGTGTCATCGCTCTTTCCCCTAAAGAATTTGTACACCTTCAGCAAGTAATCGTCTAGCAATGATGACTCGCATGATCTCGTTGGTGCCTTCCAAAATTTGGTGAACACGCACATCTCGGAAATACCTTTCCATTGGATATTCCTTGATATAACCATAGCCGCCATAGAGCTGTAATGCCTGATCGCACACTGTAAAACCGACGTCAGTGGCAAATCGCTTAGCCATGGCACAATACGCCGTCGCCTCTGGATCACCGTTATCTAATTTACTTGCCGCAAGACGTATCATCTGCCGAGCTGCAACGAGATCGGTCGCCATATCTGCTAACTTAAATTGCAGCGCTTGAAACTGAGCAATGGGCTTACCGAACTGTTTGCGCTCCTTCAGGTATTGTGTGGCTTGATTCAACGCTTGCTGGGCAGTCCCAATCGAACAAGTGGCGATATTGATTCGTCCACCATCTAACCCTTTCATCGCAAACACAAAGCCTTGCCCTTCTTGCCCCAACAAATGATCTTTCGGAATCTTCACATTGTCGAAGTTAATGCTTCGCGTCGGTTGAGAGTTCCAACCCATCTTCGGCTCTTTTCGTCCATAACTAATGCCTTGTGCATCAGCTCGTACGACAAACGCTGAGATACCTTTTGCGCCGTCATCACTGGTTCTGGCCATTACGACTAATACGTCAGTGTCACCCGCTCCAGATATAAACACCTTAGAGCCATTAATAAGATATCCATCATCGACTTGCTGGGCACTGGTCACTAACGCTGCTGCGTCAGAACCGGCATTGGGTTCAGTTAAACAATAAGATCCTAACCATTCACCTGTGATCAGCTTTTCGCAATAGGTTTGTTGCGCGCTTTCAGTGGCAAAAGTCGCAACCATCCAAGAGACCATATTGTGAATGGTCATAAATGCGGTGGTGGAAGTGCAGCCCATCGCCAATTGCTCAAAGATGATCGATGCATCCAGTCGTGACAGGCCTAAACCACCTTGTTCTTCTGGGGTATAAAGGCTTAGAAAGCCTAGATCACCCGCGTCACGAATCACCTCTTTAGGAAAGAGTTGCTTTTGGTCCCACTCTTCGGCCATCGGTGCGAGTTTATCTCTCGCAAACTGAGCCGCGGTATCTGCAAAAGCCCGTTGGTCTTCATTGAGTTCGAAATCCATATCCGCTCCTTATCGCAGCTGAATGGTCATATTAGGCCCACTAGGAATGTCATCATCAAACCAACGCACCGTCACGGTTTTCGTTTCGGTATAGAACCTAACCGCCTGTTTGCCATAAGCATGTAAGTCTCCATAGAAACTGCCTCGCCAGCCGGTAAAAGAGAAAAATGGTAAAGGCACAGGGATCGGCACATTGATCCCAACTTGTCCAACCTGAATTTCATGCTGATATTTTCGCGCAGCCGCGCCATTGGCGGTAAAAATCGACGTGCCGTTGCCATAAGGGTTTTTATTGATAAGGGCGATGGCTTCCTCTAACGTTTCGACCTCAAGACAAACCAGTACCGGGCCAAATATCTCCTGCTGGTAAATCGACATATCGGTCGTCACGCCACTAAACAGAGTTGGACCAAGCCAGTTGCCATCGGGCATGCCCTCAACGGCGCATTGACTACCGTCTAACTCACATTTCGCGCCTTGCGCTTTACCTTCATCAATTAAGGCAACCACTCTTGCTTTCGCTTGCTTACTGATCAATGGTCCGTAGCCTGCGTTATCATCGTTCCAAGCACCTGGCGTCACTTTGGCCATTTCCCCAGCGAGTTCACCAATCCACTCTTTCGAACTGCCAACAAAAACAGCAACGGAAATCGCCATACAGCGCTGACCTGCAGCGCCGACAGAAGCGCCCACCAAGTTACTCAACACTTGAGCTTTATTGGCGTCGGGCATCACCACCATATGGTTCTTCGCGCCAGCAAAGGCTTGCACACGTTTATTATGAGAAGTCCCGGTTTGGTAAATGTATTGGGCAACGGGGACGGAGCCAACAAACGATACCGCCTTAATGACTGGGTGAGCCAACAAGTAATCAACCTGTTCTTTGCCACCATGAACAACCTGTAACACCCCTTTTGGCGCTCCCGCTTGCTCAAATAACTCGGCCAAACGCATCGCGGTTAAAGGCACTTGCTCAGATGGTTTCAAGACAAAGGTGTTGCCAGCTGCTAATGCGAGCGGAAACATCCACAATGGGATCATCGCAGGAAAGTTGAAAGGCGTAATGCCGCAGCACACACCAAGCGGCTGAATGAGCGAATAGCTGTCAATGTCCGTGGCAACGTTCTCGACGGTTTCTCCCATCATATTGCTGGCGATGTTTGCTGCCTGCTCGACCACCTCAATCCCGCGCCACACATCCCCTTTCGCATCAACGGTGGTTTTGCCCGTTTCTTTGGAAAGCAGCTCTGCTAGCTCATCGTGATGTTCTTTGAGTAAATGTTGATACCTAAGCATCACACGAGCGCGTTCTGAAACCGCAACTTCTTTCCAAGAGAAAAAGGTCTCGTGCGCATTTTGGATCGCACGCTCCATTTCATCTTTCGTCGCGCATGGAAGCTCCGCGATGACAGCATTGTTAGCAGGGTTGGTCACTTCTAGCCATTCATCACTGTTTGATTGGCAGAACTCTCCACCAATAAATAAAGGGACAAGTTGTGTCATTGCGATTTCCTTACCGTTGTCCAGTTACCTTATAAGGGGATTTCAATGCCAATAGCCGTGGCTTCTCCGCCACCAATACAAATAGCTGCTATCCCTTTCATTGTTTTCCTATTTGCTGCGTCGCCGTTTACACCGATTGCTTGCAGTTGGCGCAAAGCATAAATAAGCGTAGTCAAGATCCGAGCTCCACTGGCACCAATCGGGTGGCCTAATGCGCAGGCGCCACCTTTGATATTGACTTTTTCTGAGTCGATACGCAGTTCTTGTATAGCAATTTGCGTCACCACCGCGAATGCTTCATTGATCTCCCAAAGATCGACATCTTCGATTTCCCAATCAAGCTTAGCCAGCAGGTTCTGTATCGCGTAAACCGGGGCAACAGTAAACTCACTCGGTTTTCTTGCATGGCTGGCATGAGCTTTTATCACCCCTAATGGCTTTAGCCCTTGTTTCTTCGCCGCAGTGGAATCAATGACCATCAAAGCTGCTGCGCCATCTGAGATTGCACTTGAATTCGCTGCTGTGATCGTTCCATCAGCAGCAAACGCGGCTTTGAGTTTGGGGATTTTGTCTTTATCAATTGAAGGAGGCAGCTCGTCATAATCAAAGCTGAAATCGTCGCCGACATCCACCGCAGCAATTTCTGATTGAAACAACTGTTGTCGATGGGCTGCGAGTGCTCTCTCTACGGATAGAGTGGCCCATTCATCCATTTGCTCACGTGTAAATCCGAGTTGGTCCGCTACCTTTTGCCCATAAACGCCCATTAGATCACCTTCATAAGCATCTTGTAATCCGTCTAAGAACATATGGTCGAATGTGGTCTTGTGGCCCATTCGCATGCCTTTACGCGATTCTTTCATCAGATAAGGGGCATTAGTCATACTCTCCATGCCACCAGCGAGCGCACATTGAATCGACCCTGACTGAATCAAATCATAGGCGAGCATGACGGTTTTCATACCTGAACCACACACTTTGTTGACTGTCGTACATGGAATATTGTCAGCGAGACCAGCACCGATTGCCGCTTGACGTGCGGGCGCTTGACCACAACCAGCCGGTAGTACGCAACCCATCAATACTTCATCAATAATGTCAGCTGTCATACCCGATTGTTCGACAGCTGAACCGATAGCAATAGCACCTAACTTAGGGGCGCTCAGTTTAGAAAGAGCACCTTGAAACTTGCCCATTGGGGTGCGCTTTGCTGCCACTATCCATATTTCTTGCTGTTCCATGCTCCGCCCTCTTTGACGTTGCGTACAGCTTGGCTAAGTACTGTTACTGCCTTGATGGTCCTTACCAAGCGCCGTTTGTGGTCAGATTTAATTTCTTGACGTTTACGTAAGCATAGCACTAACATTTACGTAAACGTCAACTTTGAAGCAAAAGATAAATTCATCGTGACATTCGACCTTATTGCCCAAGAGAAAGGAACGGTAGTTCAGTGGAAAAATACAAGATTAGTAACCTCGCCAAGGAATTTGATATCACGACTCGAAGCATCCGATTTTACGAGGATGAGGGACTGATCCATCCTGAACGCAAAGGCAGTATGCGCATCTATAACCGCCGCGATAGAACTCGCCTTAAGCTTATCCTTAGAGGCAAGCGATTAGGTTTTTCACTGGCAGAAATCCGTGAGTTGTTTGAACTGTACGACACCCATCAAGGCGAAACTCAGCTAACTGAAATGCTGAAGATCATTGATGAAAAGGAAGCGCTACTGAAGCGCCAAATGGAAGACATTGAAAGTATGCTAGACGACTTAAAGGTCGCAAGAGAGCGCTGCGAACAGGCTCTAGATTCTCGTAAAGCGAGCTAATCTAACACTACCTAATGTCTTCGATTATGTTGTCACGGCCGATATATCGGAGGCATTATGTTATCGCAAACTACCTCGCTCAATTTTGGGCTAGATGAAGAGCTCAACCTATTACGCGAACACGTTCAAGGCTTTGCTCAACAACACATCGCCCCACTCGCTAGTCAAATTGATCAAGATAATGCCTTTCCCAATCAACTCTGGCCACGGCTCGGTGAAATGGGTCTACTTGGCGTTACGGTTGATGAACAATATGGTGGCGCTAGCATGGGTTATCTTGCCCATGTGATTGCCATGGAAGAGATAAGCCGCGCGTCCGCGTCCGTCGCCTTAAGCTACGGCGCGCATTCTAACTTGTGTGTAAATCAAATATTCCGTAACGGTAACGAGTCACAAAGAGCAAAGTACCTACCTAAACTGATCGATGGCAGCCATATTGGCGCGCTGGCGATGAGTGAACCTAACGCGGGTTCTGACGTGGTCAGCATGCAGCTTAGAGCAACGTTAAACGGTGACCATTACCTGCTAAGTGGCTCTAAGATGTGGATCACTAATGGGCCTGATGCGGATATCACCGTTGTCTACGCTAAGACAGAGCCTGAAAAAGGGGCACACGGGATCACCGCTTTCATCGTCGAAAAGAGTTTCGCTGGCTTTTCCCACGCACAAAAGCTCGATAAGCTAGGCATGCGAGGGTCAAATACCTGTGAGCTTGTGTTTGACAACTGCCCGGTACCAAAAGAAAACATCCTAGGCGAACTCAATCACGGCGTGAAAGTGCTGATGAGCGGTTTAGATTATGAGCGCGTGGTTCTCGCCGCTGGCCCTCTTGGTATCATGCAAGCCTGTCTCGATTTGGTCATCCCCTATATTCATGATCGCAAACAGTTTGGCCGCTCAATTGGTGAATTTCAATTAGTTCAAGCCAAAGTCGCCGATATGTATACCCAAACTAACGCCGCGCGCGCTTATTTATATGCCGTAGCTAAAGCTTGCGACAACCAACAAACTACCCGTAAAGATGCCGCTGGTGTCATTCTTTATTGCGCCGAACTTGCAACCCAACTGGCACTGGATGCGATTCAATTGCTTGGCGGCAATGGTTATATCAATGAATTCCCAGCCGGAAGGTTACTCAGAGATGCAAAACTGTATGAGATTGGTGCTGGCACATCAGAAATTCGCCGCATGCTGATTGGCCGAGAACTGTTTGAAGAGTCGCGATAAGGATAAGTCGATGCCGATAATAAAAACCAAAATCAAACCTGACTCTGAACTCTATCAAAAGAACGTTGAAGCCATGTCTGAACTGGTTGCAGCGCTTGAGTCCGATATCGAAAAGATTAAGCTTGGCGGCGGAAAAAAAGCCATCGAGCGCCAGCGTGCAAAAGGCAAGCTACCAGTACGTGAAAGGATCACCGAGTTACTGGATGAAAACAGTCCATTTTTGGAAATCGGCCAATTTGCGGCGTGGCGTGTCTATGACGATGAGATCCCCTGCGCGGGCGTGGTCGCTGGCATTGGTAAGATTCAAAATGTCGACTGTATGGTTATCGCCAACGATCCTTCAGTCAAGGGGGGGACCTACTACCCTCTAACTGTTAAAAAACATTTAAGAGCTCAAGAGATCGCACAACAATGCCATTTACCTTGTGTCTATTTGGTCGACTCTGGCGGCGCAAACCTACCCCATCAAGCGGACGTTTTTCCCGATAAAGAGCACTTCGGCCGCATATTTTACAACCAAGCCCGAATGTCCGCTCAGGGTATCCCCCAAATTGCGGTGGTACTTGGTCTATGTACCGCAGGCGGCGCATATATTCCTGCTATGGCCGATGTTTCCATTATCGTCAAGCAGCAAGGCACCATTTTCCTGGCAGGCCCTCCTCTGGTTAAGGCGGCAACCGGTGAAGTGGTGACAGATGAAGAGCTTGGCGGCGCTGATGTTCACTGCCGAAAGTCCGGGGTTGCTGACTACTACGCAGAAAATGAGCGCCATGCTTTGGAACTCGCTAGACAGGCGATATCCAACACTAACGCCTCAATTGAACAAGCAGAAAACAGCGGCTTAATTCCACGTTATGATCCTTCTGATCTGTACGGCATCGTCAATTCAGACTTACGCTTATCGTTCGATGTAAGAGAGGTGATCGCCCGCATCGTCGATGGATCTGAGTTTGATGAATTTAAAGCGCTGTTTGGCACAACCTTAGTCTGCGGCTTCTCCCGTATAGATGGGGACCTGATTGGTATTGTCGCCAACAATGGCATTTTGTTTTCGGAGTCGGCTCAAAAAGGCGCACATTTTATAGAGCTATGCGCCAAGCGCAAAATTCCTCTGCTATTTTTACAAAACATCACCGGCTTTATGGTGGGCAAAAAATATGAAGAAGGTGGCATCGCCAAAAACGGCGCAAAACTTGTCATGGCCGTCGCCTGTGCGGATGTGCCTAAATTTACCATCATCATCGGTGGGTCATATGGCGCAGGTAACTATGGTATGTGTGGCCGAGCTTACAACCCAACCATGATGTGGATGTGGCCCAATGCGCGTATTTCTGTCATGGGTGGCGAGCAAGCCGCGGGGGTTTTGACCCAAGTGAAAAACCAAGTGATGCAAACAGAAGGAAGCGAGTGGCAGGCAGAACAGCAACAGGCGTTCAGACAAGAAATTCTAGATTTGTATAACACTCAAAGCCACCCTTACTACGCCAGCGCTCGATTATGGGACGATGGCATTATCGACCCAAAACAAACGCGGAACGTGCTATCCCATGCGTTAAAAATCTCGCTTAATGCCCCCATTGCTGACAGCAAATTTGGCATCTTTAGAATGTAGGTGAATACAATGTCTTGCTCTCCAAACACTAAAACCATTACCTGCCGTGTCGACGGAAGCGGCATAGCGCACATCAGTCTGCATCGCCCTGATGTCGCTAATGCGTTTGACGACAAAATGATCTCTGAGTTGATTGTCACTTTGGATACGCTTGCCTCCTACGCCAACGTTCGCGGTTTGGTTCTCACAGGCGAAGGTAGGCACTTTTCAGCGGGTGCTGATATTCATTGGATGCGTTCTATGATCACCAAAAGCAAAGAAGACAATCAACACGACGCCTATCAACTGGCAACGCTGCTGGAAAAGCTCGATACCTTCCCTCACCCTACACTCGCTATCGTTAATGGCTGCGCTTTTGGCGGAGCGCTTGGCCTTATTTGTTGCTGCGATATGGTTATCGCTCAGCAAAATGCCAAGTTTCGCCTCAGTGAAGTTAAGCTTGGGCTTGTTCCTGCCACTATCGCGCCGTATGTGATTAGAGCAATTGGGATTCGGCAAACAAGACGTTATATGCTGAGCGCGGAACTTATCGATTCTCAGCGTGCGCTAGAGTTAGAGCTCATTCATCAAGTGATCAATCTAGCTCAAACAGAGCAAGTCGTTGAAAAATGGGTATCTAATATCCTCACGCTTGCACCCCATGCCTTAGCTCTTAGTAAAAGGCTCTGCGCAAGGTGCGAACAAGCCGTGGTTGATGGCCCATTAAAACGCTACACCAGTGAGTTAATTGCTGAGGTAAGAGTGTCTGACGAAGGCCAAGAAGGATTGAATGCCTTTCTCGATAAACGTTTGCCAAACTGGGCTAAGTAGATGTGACATGACACGCAGCTATACTCAGTCCTTGTCATCAACTCTCCCTAAATCGGTCAAAATCGTCGAGGTTGGACCCCGTGATGGTCTACAAAATGAAAAAGCGGTCCCTCTTGAAGTCAAAGTCGAACTGATCAATCTACTTTCTAAAGCGGGCCTCACTCATATCGAGTCTGGCGCGTTTGTCTCTGCCAAGAAAATCCCGCAAATGGCCAACTCTGTTGAGGTGTTCAAACAAATTCAACGCGCAGCGAACGTTAGTTACTCAGCACTAACCCCAAATATCAAAGGACTCGAGCAGGCAATCGCAAGTAATGTTGATGAAGTAGCCGTATTCACCTCTGCTTCTGAAAGCTTCTGCCAACGCAATATCAACTGCTCCATTGCCGAAAGCCTAGCACGCTTTAAACCGGTAATAGCGTTAGCAAAGGAGCACAGTATTCCGGTAAGAGGCTATCTTTCTTGCGTAATAGATTGCCCCTATGATGGCGCGACAGATCCTAATACCGTTGCCAACCTAGCGAAACAAATGCACGATATCGGCTGCTATGAAATATCTCTCGGCGACACCATTGGTACGGGCACACCATTACGAGTCGCTGCTATGCTTGAAGCCGTTTTAGCCCAATGTCCAAAACATCAGATCGCTGCTCACTTTCACGATACCTACGGACAAGCGATCGCCAATATCTATCAAGCCTTGTTGATGGGCGTTACGACCATAGATTCGAGCGTTGCTGGGCTTGGCGGCTGCCCGTATGCCAAAGGTGCATCAGGAAATGTAGCGACTGAGAACGTAGTTTATTTGTGTCAAGGGCTTGGAGTTGAGTCAGGGGTTGATATGTCGATGCTAAACAGTGTTAGAAGCTATGTTCTGAGTACGATTAAACAAGAAAACAATGTGAACTATAGGACATCGTGTCACTAAGTCGTGCTGCCTACATTATAGGGATGAATTGTATATTGGAATCAAGAGAAGTTTTGAAATTAACCTCTACATCCTTAGCTCGGCGGCTTATACAAATATTGTGAGGGCAAACTAATGAGACGCTCGCCAATCTAAAAACAGAGTCGATAAAGCCTTGCAGCGCCCTAAAGGTAAAGAAAAGATGCGCTTTACCATTAGAGCCGTCGTGATAGCGAAATAACTAAACAGGCTTGGTCTGCCACACCTTTCCAATTTTGGTTGCTTCCACTCAGTTATGGCCTCCTCGTCAATCCAGAACGTCAGTGAACCTCTGTTGTTTAAGGTGTTATGTACTGCTTCCAGTTAGTTGTATTGTAACGAGGTTTAGGCATGAGGCTACGATGATTGATGGGTGTCGCCGATCAGATCGTCGCTTCTTAATTTAGTTCCATCGATTTAAGCTACAAAGCCATATCTAATATCAAGTGCATAAAAACTGTAAAAAACCGAAACTTGCTAGTTTCTTTCTATAGCCATATACCCGACATTTCTAATAGTAATTATACTATAGTTGCTATCAACAAGTATTTTTCTAGCCTCATGTAATAAAACAGGGAGACTGTTTACTCCGACATTCGTATTTTGCCATACAAATTCTTCAATATCTTTCCTATCTTTTATCTCTCCTTCAGATGCAAGCAAATGACAAAGCAACTTTATCGCATTTAAACTAACGGGATAACCTGTACTGGCAGTACTGTCTAAATTTCGATTTTGTACTCTTACTTTACCAAAAGTATCTATAAAGACATCGATGTTCAATTTTTCTTGCAAATATTTAAACTTTATACAAGATAGACAATGAAAACTAAAATCGCACATTTATCCTTTCCTAAAAATTATGAAGGTCAAACTTAAATATTAATTGAATAATGACTTCTATGTTATATTGCATGACAGTATGCAAACAACTAGAGGCTATAAATTAGATCCAAAACGCCTTCACAACATTTCCGATCTTATGAAATAAAAACTAAACATTCAAATTAATAGATATTATTAATGCTTAATAAGTATTAATAATATCTAACAATTATTAACACTTATTAATATAATAACATCACAATCACCGATTCACCTGTAGGAAAAATATGAAATTACATCAACTTTTTGCAACTTCGATGTACTAATAATAATTAATAACATTTAATTAACAATGTTTCTTGAACAATGATAGTATATTAAATGAACAAAGCGGGAGTAGATTATAATTCATGAATAATAAAAAAATAATAACAAAGGTAACACTTTTAAAAGCAATACGTGATAACTTCGAATATTTAGACTCAATGGGAATTTTTAGTTCATATCACCAAATTAAAAAAAATAAAAAAAGAGACTTATTTGAATTACATTGCCAAAAAATTGTACATAAGAATGTTACGTACAAAAGAAATGAACTTCCAAATCTTTCAATTGAAATATTTTTCAAGCCAAAAAAAATTGAAAACGTGGAAATATATTACGAAAGATTAACAGATATAGATTGTTACAAACTTTCAATATCTCAGATAAAATACATAAAAGGAAATATCAATAGATTTAAAAACTGGGCTATTAAACGTGGATTCAATATCAAGAATATATTTTTAAATGTTGAGTGCATATGCTTATCTCATATTACAGAAGACATAATTGAACTATCAAAATCATTAAACAATCATGGTATAAGTTTGGTTATTGAGCTGACAGAAAGAGAATGTAATTATGATGAGCATACAATAAAATCATGTATATATCTACTGAAAGATAATAATGTATATATTGCAATTGACGATTTCATAAACGTGTTAGATCATAGGTATGGGATAGTTCCTCTAGTTGATTACATTAAACTTACATGCCCAATAGATAATCAAGACAATAGTTGGAATGAATTTAGAGACCTCGCATTTTATTTAAAAGAAAGATATGAAAAAAAATTGATTATAGAAAAAGTAGAGAGTTATGAGCATACAGAACTTTTGTCTACAATACCGTTCGATTTGGTGCAAGGATATCATTTTGACAAGCCATCCTGTATAGATGACAATGTATTTTTGTAAGCATAAGCCTTTCTACGTGTCCAAAGATATTCTCAACGCTTTATACAAAGTACTAATACTCTTAAATATTGAGCAATAATTCACTACGTCTCACTCACTCGAAACTCTTGGTATCTTTGTATAGCGTTCATCTCCTGTGCCAAATCGAGTAAATTTTTAAGCGTGAAATGATACGAATATTTTTCCTATACTTGGCATCAATCACAAAAACACTACCACTTCCATACGAACTACTAGAAAATTTTAGATATGACGAAATGGAATTTGGAATTTGGAATTTGGAATTTTATAAAATCTAATAAGCTTAAAATTTTTTGAAAGAGTTAAAAATCTACCATGAGTCATTCGCAAGACTTGATATAACGACAATAAGTAGATGAGAACGCGAGCTATCTAAACCTAACAACATACGTCAAATAAAATACATCAGGATTTGCTAATCTGTATCATTCTTGATGCTAAAAAATAAAAGTGATTGACTAAAAAAGTCTCGTATTCACCACGTATAAATTCAATGAAATTTAGTCAACACATTTAACAAAAATATATATCAAGAAACAAATGTAAAATAACTTCATATTCCACTTATATCGTAGCATGTTCACAAATATCAATATAAAACGATCATATTGGCATATCCATAGTAAACATCCATCGGAACTTTTCATCAACCAGATCGACGCAATAGTTAATACTGTGCACTTTTAAAAAACTATCCATATAACTGTATTTAAGTTTAGAGGAACGCTTGTAAATCATGTGAAAGTAAAAATAGACGCATTCTAGGTGTATTATATAGAACCAAAAAATTCTCTACTGAAAGCACTAACATAGATAGCTTTTAAAATTTACCAGCTAAGCATAATAAGTCATTACGGAGTTACAAAAAGAACTAATCCAGGATAGATCAAATCTAAATTAGTTACTTTCAAAAGGTGAGTGTTTACATCTAACAACTTTTCAAAAGTCATACTATGCTCTCGAGCAATCTTATATAGGTAATCACCTTCTTTAACTGTATAAGTAACAAAATCTTCCTTAAAATACATGGTAGTGTTAGTTTCAGGATCGCTAATATTATCAATTGACAGACTTTCATCTTCATAATGAGGGGGGACATTAAAGCTATCTATATCATTATTTGTTGATACAATTTTTCCTTCGCTTCGCCAACGGTAAGACAAACCTATATTAAAGGTATAATATTCTTCGTGTTTTCCTTCGAAGACACGATTGTACCATCTAGAAGAAAGGTTCAAAGAAAAAGGCGAATTAGTTCCAATATGACTTCCTAAACCAATAAAAAATGAATCAAAATTGTTTCTAAAACCAAATTCAGAGTAAACTTTGTTATTATTTTTAGTTTCTATATAAGGTATAAAAGATGGCTCAACACCAAAATTTTTATTATTTGAATTTCCTTTAGCATCAAAGTAAGTAAAAGATGTTCCAAAAGCAAGATGCACATCAGAGTAATACGTAAAGCCAGTTCTTACGTTGGCCATCTGTTCTTGCTGGCTACTACTAAAAGATGTACCGAATGACATATCAGTAGATATATATCCAAAGCAATTTGGCGATAGAAGAGAAAAAAATATTGCAATTCTTTTATTCATAAATCAACCTCTACAAATAAATAAAAGTTATCAGAATAATCACCCGAAGTGATACTCGACGCCAAAATACCTACATAGCTAAAGTCCAAATTAAAATCAATATTACGATTAAAATCGGTTGAGATTGATGTCGAGTTATTTTTGACTTGTCCATTTTCAACCAGTATTCTATCATCGCACTTATTACATGTAACAGTATATGGAATGCTACTTTCACCTCCTATTTTCTGCATTTCATATCTGTTTCGCGCAGATGCCAGAGAAATTTTAATTCCAGTTGAAAACTTCCCCTTTACATTTATATTGTAAATTGTATTTCCATTAATCGTAGTTGAGTCTGATGAAAAACGATTAAAAAATCTTCCGTCTCCTGATTTTATATTCACAGAAGTAACCTTATCGCTTCGATTAACCACAACGAACTCGAGATTAATAGGCAGAATCCTCCTCGATTTTACGTCACCCCAATAAAAGTCAAATACGGATTCAACAGTAGTACTTCCAGAATAAATCCCATCTGGCTTTCCGTTCATACTCTGAATAATAGCTTCGTTATTAAAACGAATAACCGGTCTGATCAACACAAAAGGAGCTTGTTCAGATTGTAATAAATAAAAAACTGATTGCTCCTCACACTCTCCCCTTACCAGTGATAGTATAGGACCGTTCAAGCAGGATGTAACAACATTTTCTGGCACGGTTTGCTGTGAACTACCTATGTGATATTCAAAGCCAATAATCTCAATATCAATATCTACTTGATCAGATCCAGATAGCAATCTAACTTTAGACGTTCTGACTGCTGGAAGTTTAGGGGACCAACGGTAGGTAGTCGGAATAGAAAAAGGCGTATCCCATATCGACGGAATAGCAACATCCCCGGTAGAAGTAAAACTATCTTGCTCCAAACGCCCATCGTTTATGAGCATATTGAACTGTGAAGCTTCTAGAGCAAACGAAGTTAAGAAACACATCAACAACATAAATTGTAAAAACATAGATTCTTTCATAATCTACCCTTTGCGCCAGGTGACAGACGAGTCTCATTTTTGTAAACACCTCTATAAGTTCTTGTTTTAATCAAAACCTCTTTTCCAGCAAACTCCTCAAACGTCGAGTCATACTTACGTCCCGCCAAGATCTTGAAGTGTCTTACACAGTCCTTTCTGTCTTCTTCACAGCCTTCAGGATATACGTCAACATAAAGAAATGTCTTGCCTTTATTAATCAACGTTATTTTTCCTTGTTCAGAATATATATATTGAAGCTCAATTTCAGACGGATTGGCTGGTACGACAACAACGGGTGCAAATCCGATAGAGAACTGAACCAAACTTTCATCAAGCTCGCCGTCATGATATGGGACAGGGACAAGAGCGACTTTGAATATATGATCTTTATTTCTATCACAATTTATTCCTCCGCAAGAGAATTTCATAATCACGTCTTTTTTAAATCCTGGTTCTAAAATTGACCGAGCGGGAAATACATTAAGTTTCCAATCTTCAATGTTGTTTTTCGTGTATCTTTTCTCCTTAATCGACCCACTTTCAGAGACAATTATTTCACTTACAGACGAATTAAGGAAAACCCGATCTTTTTCTGTATTTGTAACAGTCACAACTGCTTGATCTTTACTATTAGTAACAACGAACAAGTCACTAACTTGGATAGCAAAAATCTTTGTCGGGAAAAATAACAACCATAATAATGAAAAATATTTAAACATCATTGACACCTTGTACATAAGATTGGATTGAGTATAACGAGTCTTGTCCTTTCATATTCAAAACAAAAGATTGAATATTTTTTATCATTTCCCTTTGAGAATAAGATAGTTCAATATTATTTCTAAGAAATAAAAATAGGCTACTACCGATATTTTTAACCTCATAATTAATACCAACTTTGGAGAGGTTATCTATAACATGTTTATACTGCTTATCTTCTTCAAATATCCCAACAAAGAAAATATCATCTTTATCTAGTCGCTCTTCTTTGAAGTCATGCTCAATTAATGTAGCTAACATCGATTTTTTATCAGGCAAACAAAGTCCTCGTGAGTATTTCTCATCATCACTTATATCGAGTAAGCAAAGGCGTTTTTTCGAAACAACCCTGTAGTTACTTTTTTCAAGTCTATTCAAACGGAATACGCCATCGGACGTGACAGGTTCAATCGAAATACAAGCTTCTCCCAAACATTTCGCACTTTGGACAGGGTTTCCATAAAAATCTTCTAGTATCAACACTGTACTCTTAACCTGAGAGTAAACCGGCTTTACACTTAGTATGCTACCTGGGTACATAAACTTGCTATAGCGTTTAACTGAACGTTGGTAATTGACACCTTCATCAACGTATACATCTAAATCAGAATACCTTTTGATTGGTAGTACCTTCGTCTCATCTGATACAATTTCACGCCCAGCGTATCGCTCGTCATTCTTCAATGAAAATACAACTTCATCTTTATTATCTGCACCTTCAACACCTAGTCTTACAAACGCATCACCTCTCTTAGAAGTAAAAGAAATTCCATCCTTATCTAATAATTGTGTATTAAACACTGACATTGATAGGCTATGTCGTCCTTCACTATCATAAGAAGTGTAAACGTCTGATCTTACATATTCATTTTCTCCTGAAGCAAACGCTGTCGCTGTATTTTGAACGTAATAGTTATCATCGACTCCGCTAGCCAAACGTAAGTTAACATTCCAATCGTCAGCACCATGACTATAATTTAAAGCAGATTCACTTAGAGATTGAGCTTTGCTATCATATCTATGCGAAAAAGAACTAGAAAAACCCGCTCCTAACTCATAAGTCCATGTCAATGAAACTCTCCAATCATTAATACGCTCATCCTTTTGGTATTGGCCGTATAGGTCAAACGTACCAAAAGGCGTTGATTTACTCACTCCACTTGAAACAATCCCTGTTCTTCCAAAATTATTGAGATTTGACTCATTTAGATCGTACTGAATATAGTAGCGAGACTTAAACAACTCGCCACTAAGCCCTAGAGTAGCGTTGGCATAGGACTCATCTCCATATAGATAAGAACTCAAGTCTAATTTGTCTCCAATATCTTTATATTTCTCTGCTTGGGCATAAAAATTGTGAAAATTAAAGGAAACTCGATTGTAGGTTGCACCAGAATCGAACACCCCAAGCAAAAAATCGACAGAAGAGTTGTCTGTGAGAGCGAGTTTTAGTCCAGGCTGAAAGTAGAAATTTGTGTCGTTAACACTTAGCGATGACCCGATAATCGACTTTTCACTGATTCGGTATGTAAGCTTCCCGTAACCATATAAAGTATACAGGTCTACGTATCTTTTGCTCTTGAATGCCTGAGCTATCCCAACAGTATAATCGTAATGTCCTTTAGCCAGTGCGAATTTAGCAGTATTAGTAATCAGTTTTCGCTCTAATAAAAGCTCTTTCTCATTATTTTTTTCAACAATTTCTACAGTGTAAATCCCTCGGGGAAGTTCATCATACGATATGTAATTTGCACCTTTCTTAACAACTTTTGTCAAGATAATAGTTTGATCTTTATAAACTTCTATCCGTGAATCATTTTCTGAATAAAAGTAAACACGCTTACTTTTTTCTTTTCCGCCTCGAGCTAAGTCAGCGCTGTTACCAATCGCAACAAATCGAACACTTGAGTTAATGCCATAATTAAAAAAATCAGTTTCATTAAAAGAAACATTGTTAACAGTTTGACCAAACATTAGTTTTGTATTTTCAATATCTAATGTGTATAAAGCACTATCTAGGTCGAATGTGCTCGTAGTTTCTCCGTTCAATTTTTTCTTTACATTAGTATCAAAATAAAAGTATCCGTAAGGCAAGCCAAAGGTTAGTTCGTCTCGAAGAAAAAGAGATGATTCATTATTCGTATTATCTATATAAAGGTTTGTTGCATTAATTAATGCATAACTTTCCGAGTTACCTCCATGATAAGCGCGAATAAACTTTTCATTAAACTTTTCAGCATCAATGTAAATAACAAGGCTTTGCTTGTCAAAATCGTAATCATAATAATTCTCGAAATTTTTTTTTGCAACTTCTATACAAGAAAATATATTACTTTCATCTGTGCATAACTTTTTTGAAACCCCGGAAATTAGGTCATTCAAGATAATGTTCACATCCTTAAGCCTTACATTATTTTCTAAAAGATATCCGCGCAATTGTTCAACACCATCACCTATATCATTTAGTTTTATATAGTCAAAATTAACAGTAGCAATTAAGAATATTGATCTTTCGGAGCCAGCAATTTTCACTTCAATGTTTTTTTCTACATTTTCAAAAAAGTCAGAAAATTCCGCAGGATAACTGTTAGCAACCACCTGGCAGGATGTAATGAGTGATAGATATATAATTAAATTATTTAAATAGCTCATAAAATAGTCACCATTAACGTTACATATCCTTCACAAGAATAATCCTCGTTACCTCTATCCAATTCAGAAAATTGTAATGTTAGCAAATGAGAGGAATCCATTTTATCTGTTTGAAATTGAGATTCGATTTTACTTTTCTCAACTAAAGCAGTGTCATCAATTATTGTAGTAACCGAAATTTTTTCATTGGTTTCACAATTTGCTAAACTTTGAGCAATTTCAATCGAATAGTTTTGATAAGAAGTGGTAGACCTAGATACTAGAATACCAACGGTTTCATTAGTAAATTTTCCTAGATTTCTATCATACCGAAGGACTAGGTTTTTTTTTGACAACTCTATTCCGATTTGGTTACTAGTGGTCGGCAGTGTAATGCTAGAAGACAAAGGTAGCGTAATTCCCTGACTACTTAAGCCCTGGATAGAAAAAAAAGAACCAAATACAAACAAAAAAATCCTTGTTGCTTTCATTATTACACCATTGCAAAGGCTGCCTAATTTTAATTAGGCAGCTTGATACGATTAGGATGAATTCGATTTATTACTGAATTGTCACATCACCATCAACAACCAAAATGGTTGCTTGAAGAATAACGTCATCACCTTCTTGAAGACCCAAAGAGGAAATATCTTGTCCTGGCTTCACTGTGATACTTACACCACTAGCAACGCCATCAACTTTACTACCGACTGAGAGGTCAGCGCCGTTTCCTGTTAACACGATACTGTCCACGTCTTCCATGAATCCCCCTGTCCTTTGTAATTGAACTTTGTCTATAGAGTACTTATATGTAGTTACTGGAACATCCTCATTAGCAGAAGTAACCACGTTAAACTGCATGCGTGATGCATTTGAGATCGTGATAGCAATACCATCATTTTGAAGACCTAACATACCAGCGTCAAAAGCAGTAGAGCCAATATTTTTAATTAGAAAGTTACTTGCTGTTTGTTCAACACTTGGAACTGTACCAGACCATGTCATGTTGCTTGTTGCATCTGCCAATGCTACTGATGGAGCTGCCGCCATTACCATTAATAAAAGTGATTTTTTCATAATATACCCTTGAGGTTAACTGAATTTAAATATCAACTACGTTTACTATTTGTATTTGATTATTGGTACTAATTATTTGAAGTTTATTCTTCCTACTGTAGTTCCTGTTTCTCCTATCTCATTAACTATGACAACGATAAAGTAATATATTCCTCTGTCATCTGCTGTTACTGTAAACTTTTTATTCCTTACATTTTCTTTATCTACATTTTTTATATATACATTTGAATTTAATGAATGTACTTCAACGACCTGATAATCGCCAATACTTTCAATTGGATTATCTTCTGACAAATCGATTTCAATACCAATATTTTCTTGAAAAGTGGTTTCCATATCAATTACGTCAAGTTGAAGTTCCACTACTTTATTCTTAATATGGAAATCTATTACACCAACAACGTTCTCATTTCCTTCTCCCTGCAATGTATAAATAATTCTTTTATAACCAGTTGTTCTTGCCGTAATGGATATTTCATTTGAGTTTTCATAATGCTCAACCAAACTATCATTCAAACTTTTAACACTTATTATCTTATAACCTTCAGGGAATTTTTCATTTAATTCGTGTTCTATATTAATAGTAAAAATTTCATTAACGCTTGCTAATTTTGATATAGGGGGGATCGAGAAATTATTATCTCTAAGAGAAATGACAGAGATTTTATTTCTAAAGATGTGATCATTCTTATCACTTCTATACTTAACAATGTAGTTACAGTTAGACTCTTGCTCAAAGTGAGCTACAATTTCATTATTATTGATAACAGCGTTGATACAATCCTCGCTTTCTTCTTTAATAAGCTCCGTTATACTATATTCTTTTGGTAAATCTAGAATGGTAGATGTAACACCACGAGGAACAGTTATCAATTTAAAATGGTCATTAAAATATTGAAGTTCATCACCTTCGGCTACCTCTTCAATTTCACAACCAGATAAAAGCAATAAAATAAAATAAAATACATTTTTCATAATCAATCAACAACACCTATCAAGCTAAATATTTAAAAATTATATAAGGGTATATTTATCTTATTAAAAACCACAAGCGGACAGCCAGTCGTTGACTATGCCTAATTACAGAAATTTAGTAGGCAGAAAATAACTCTAATGCAAAAAATCGAAAAACATTTCTATAACTATCACTAGGGTTTTGATGGTATACATTAAAAAATTGTTCTTCATCTTCAAAGTAAATATAAAATTGCCCTGTCATTGATGGACAGCCTAAGGTTTGATTTACGTATATTGCTGTGTATGTATTCCCATTTACCGGGTGTACCCAGTCTTTTATAACCTGACTGTGATCATCGGATAGCGATGAAGAAATTTTCGTCATTTCATCTAACCGTACATCATCGTCGCCAGAATTCCATACCTGCCTTACAATAGCCCCTTCATAAACAGACATGTTTTTTGTATAGCTATGGTGGTTAGCGCATCCACTTCCATTCATATCAAAACTAATACGGAATGGCGTAGGGTAATCAACACTAAAGGTCTCATCATTTGTGGTAAAAGTCCAGCCGCCAACAGGGACCCCATCGACTCCTCTCTGCTTTTTAATAATCTCCCGAGTAGCAGCACTTTGCGTAACTGAATTCGTACCCGTGTTCTCAACTAACCTACCAATTGAGTCAAATTTCAATGCGGAGAGATTCACATTACTAAAACGAGTAGCGCGTAATGAACCATCGATTACCAGATTACCTTCAAGAACAATATCATTACTACCAAGCGTAATTGCTCCGTTGCTACTAGCGTTTCTAGTAATTCTATTATCGCCAAGATATATATCCATCTCGGCAATGTGATTCCCAAGATTGTCCACAGGTCCTGAAGGTCCCGTCGCGCCCGCTGGCCCTTGGGCTCCTGTGTCACCTTTCGGCCCCGCTGGCCCTTGAGCACCCGTGTCACCTTTCGCGCCCGTTGGCCCTTGAGCACCCGTGTCACCTTTTGGCCCCGCTGGCCCTTGAGCACCCGTGTCACCTTTCGGACCCGCTGGCCCTTGAGCACCCGTGTCACCTTTCGGCCCCGCTGGCCCTTGAGCACCCGTGTCACCTTTCGGACCCGCTGGCCCTTGAGCACCCGTGTCACCTTTCGGCCCCGCTGGCCCTTGAGCCCCCGTGTCACCTTTCGCGCCCGTTGGCCCTTGAGCACCCGTGTCACCTTTCGGCCCCGCTGGCCCTTGAGCACCCGTGTCACCTTTCGGCCCCGCTGGCCCTTGAGCACCCGTGTCACCTTTCGCGCCCGCTGGCCCTTGAGCACCCGTGTCACCTTTAGCGCCCGCTAGCCCTTGAGCACCCGTGTCACCTTTCGGTCCCACTGGCCCTTGGGCACCCGTGTCACCTTTCGCGCCCGCTGGCCCTTGAGCACCCGTGTCACCTTTCAACCCCACTTGTACAGGCCCAACATAATTGCCTTGACTGTCAAACAACCGAATACTGTTAACAGAAATTGAATTAGGTGTTATGTCACCTATAACATTATTTGCTATATCTGAATAATACGATGCAACATTTATGTTATTTCGTTTCGTTATCACACCTAAGTCTTGCCTTGTCGGAAATGTAATCTCATACAGAACATTCTCATTTTCACTCAAGCTAATTTCACCATTACGAATTAGTTCTAATAAAGATGTCGGTATAGAACAACTACCTGCTTGAAAGTTACATGTGTGATTATCAATAGTTGAAACTACTATGCCGTTAGGATTTAGAGTGCTAATTTTCTTGATTGCGACATTCACCCCTAAATCACCTTCAAACGGGGTGTTATTTGTTGAATTATATATATTCAAGTTAATCACATCAGAATCCAAAAGTTCTGTAGCATTAGGTAACGTTGAGAATAATAATCCGAGTGTAAATACATTTAATTTAAACATTCATACCACCAATCTAAAAGAAAGTTATTAAACTATCCGAAACTCTAACAGTTTGATTAAAGCTACTCATTACTCCAAGATTATTAACGTCAACTACATGTAATTTATCTATAACTTCAATCGTTATAATATTAGAGGACAATACTCCATCTTCGTCTTTCACAAACACCCCTAAATAGTATGTTCCATAATCAGCGTACATTAGTGAAACATCCTTATTTCGAAACTCAATCTGAGATAAATCAAAACCTTTAACGTCATATATTTCCACAGTCTCTGGTTTATCATCAGTGATAAATTGTTCAAGGTTTAAGACTGTTAACTCGTCTTTGTAAACTACTTGGTAAGAAGAGCGTAAGATCGGTGGCACGTTATTGTTCTTATACCTAATCGAAATATCTATAGCCCCCTTAATTAATACCCCAGCCTCGTTGCTATATTCATAAACTATCCTATTAGCTCCAATGTAATCGGTAGAAAAAACAATCGTTTCAGATTCATGATCAGTATTCACTTCACCAATACCAAATAGCGTAGTACTGGATAAATTGTAATCTAATGGCAACAAAGAAGTAGAGACTAAATCACGTATATTTACTATAACGTCTTGTCCAACTAGACCTACTATCGAAATAGGCGGAACACTCAAACCATCGACAGCATTCTCATATGCGTTATGTGTAGTTATTCTTGTATTAATCTTCCTACTTAACGTTGCGTCTGATTTAGCCCTAAAACTCTCGACTTCGTATTGACAAGTTGAGTATCTACTTAGGTTAGAATCTTGTTCATTTAATTCAATTATTGCCCCTCTTGATACAAGATGAGGACAATTTTCTCCACTAACATTATATATAGATTGGATGTCCAATTCTTCGTTAACATTTATTTCTTTGTTTAACCGAACACCTTGAATTAAACGATGATAGCTTAAAACCAAGCTAGACATAGCATTATCACCTTTAGATTCATCATCCTTCAATTCAACGGTCTCGTCATCTGAATCGTTTCCACATCCCGCAAGAAAAATCATAAGAATTATTGTAATAAAAGGAGATTTAAATAATTTCATATCCACTATATCTCACTCAAAAAATATGCAATCTTGAGTACTAATGCTTTAGTTTAAAAGCTTCAACATAAGACCCATGTAAACAATTATCTTCAAGCAGATAACGAATATCAATTTATATAAAATTATATAGGATTAACAAAAATTAATTGGTTGTCATTTTTAAAAATAACCAAGAGAGGTAGGTCAAGGAAAAATAGAGCAAATAGTCAATAAATTCAAAAATTAATCAAAATGAATCGTTACACTTCACATTAATTATAGAGCAAATACTAAAAATTAGAATTTTATCTTAGTTAGGGCTTTTCCCAATTCGTATCATCTCCTCTTTCCCAAAGAAATTTTTTGTTGTATCGTCATTGAATCTGAACAGGTGATAGTCTTTAGATTGATTTGGCATTGACTGCTTTGTCTGCACGTTACAACACCGATAGCAGTATTACGTAATCTCTTTCCTTCTTTATGTATGGCTGTAACAGTAGAGGGAATTAGAATTTTTAACGAACTATAAGAACAACCAAAAACTTAGTTAAAGTTAACAATCAAAAGCTTTTCTATTATTAATCAAAATTAAATGTTGTTAAATTTATTCCAACATGTTTAACAATAAAGTAGAATCAATGCGTAGTTATTATCACCTAACTACTTATCGACTTTGATCCTTTGGAGGCTGGTAATTGTGTTTATTATTCAAACGACATACCTGTTCCCCCAGTCAGATTTATATCTGTACTAGCAGGCCGGCCATTTTTTTAATATAGCATTACAGTATTAGTTGTAAGATTGAAACATGCTTTGACTTTTCCTCTTTCCACTTAGTAATAATATTGACTTGAGGATGAGCAATAAACTGTAAAGGCGTATGTGGTAACTCGTTTGTCTTATTCATATTCGTTGGAGAGTTGAGAGAAGAAGGCACAGGTGGTACTGTACCTTTCCACTTCAGTTTGAAGTTAAGTTCTTCAGCTTGCGGTCCCTGTATAAAGCTAAAAGAAATTGCAAGTAGGATAAATCTTTTCCTCATGATAACGGTCCTTTTATTTGTGAGTAACACACAAAATATCGACCATAAATTCACCAACTTTAGGAAAAAACGAGTTTAATTTTCAAAGTTGAAATTAATTGGATTAACCTCACTGTTTAACAATATAGATGTTCGTGAACACTTTCTCACATATCAAGGCTTTGATGCTTAATTCGATTAGAAAACCAAACCGCTTGAACTGTAATGGCATCGTAACAATCCCTTGTGTCATAAACGCCATTATCAGATATCTCGATAATTTTTCGGCGTGTTTACGTGAGCAAGTTAGGAAGGACTTCTGCATCGGTAACATCAGACAAACTCAGTTCTGACGCGATGATTTCGTGAGTGCTAGTGTCTACTGCTAAATACAATTTTCTCCAGACCCTACGCTTCCCGACAGTGCCCTGCTTCTTGACCTTCCATTTACATTTACCATAATCGCATTAATGACTAGATGCTGTGTTACACCTCTAATCTTTGATTTAAATGAAACCTGGACTTGCTTAGCTCTTCGACTGATACAGCTGTAATGTAGACAGACTAGAGGGACGTTGACCAATGAAAAAACAGAATCGATAACCCCTTGCAATGCTCTCAATCGCATTGATAAAACTGACTTCCCCATAAGAGCAGTAGATACTTATCGGAAAAACAGAAATTTAGGTTATATTTGAGACAGAAAGTAAAAACGCGAATGGTAGGTAGAATTACGATTTCGAAAAATGTACATCGTGACACCTTGTCGTATCAGTGCCTATTAGTATTTTCTAATGTTGGATGTAAATAATTGAATTTATTGGAGAATATCGAATGAGATTGGAGCGTACTGCGGGAATCGAACCCGCATCATCAGCTTGGAAGGCTGAGGTAATAGCCATTATACGAAGTACGCTTAATGTCGAAGACGTAGTTAATATGCCACATCTGACTGAAAAGAAAAGCCTTTTCTTCGGCATTTGAACTAAGTGGCGAACTAAGCATCAATTTACCTATAGTATGCTGTTCTTATCATCGATTTCACCCTAAATAGGTTAGGAATAGCATTGAGCGGTAACTTGATCCTTACCAGCTTGTTTGGATTGATACATTAAATGATCAGCGGTCGACAGGTTTATATCGTATTCATTGGTACTATAAAATGCGCAGCCTAAACTGACTGTCACTTTTTCTACATTGTCTTCGAGCAATTTAACGCTACGTATCGATGCACATATATTCTCGGCAAGAGCGACTGCCCCTTCATAGCTCAGGTTATTTGCGACAACAACAAACTCCTCTCCGCCAATTCGCGCAAACAGATGTCGGTGTGACACAACATCCGAGGTCGCACAAACCACACTGCGTATGACTCGATCGCCTGTTCTGTGGCCATGGCTATCATTAATGTTCTTAAAATCATCGATATCAAAAATCATCACCACAATTGAGCCTGGTTGTTTCAAGCGCTCTTTCAGTTCAATGAAAAAATGTCGCCTGTTACTGATACCTGTCATCTGATCGGTTTCAGACAGCTTCTTAAGTTTTTTATTTGCTTGCTCTAAGGCTTGAGTTTTGCGCTTAACAGAGATACGTAATACAAAGATATAGGTCCCACACACAAGCAGAATTCCCCCAACAATAAGGTGAGTGAGATATTCGGGGTAAACAGTATTTACATACATCCAACGGTTAAAGATCTGTTCAGTGCCTTTAGAATCTAATTGACTCATTGCCTGTGTGATTTGTTTTTGTAGGTCACTGTTGCCCTCTTTGACTGCCGCCATGAGATCACCCGAATACAAATGACGGACGCCGACAAAGCGTTTTGGTTCTTTACGGCTATATAAATAGAAGTTAGCCACTTGCAAATCAGCGACGAAACCATCAATTCCACCAGAAAAAGCAGCATCAATCATTTGCTGGTTATTAGCAAAGTTCTTTAGTTTGAGTTGGGGAAAATGCAGGCGGGTAAACTCTTCTTCATAACCTCCGCTCACCACTCCCACGACATAATCAAGCTTACCAAAAGTTAATTCATCGATGTCGATACCGATTAAATCTTGGCTAATATAAAGTTGGGTGTCGATCGACATAATAATCGGAGCATAGTCGAGAAAACTCTCACGGTTTTCAGACCAAAGCAGGCCTGCATGAACATCTGCCCTACCGTTTGCAACAGCATCTAGCGAAGACTGCCAATCTAACAACAAGAACTCGATTTCAACCCCGTTTTTTTCGCCATAAAAGTTCCAATAATCAATTAAGATGCCGTCGGGCTCTCCATCACTATTGATAAAAGAAAAGGGTTTCCACGCCTTAGAATTGGCAACAATGAGTTGCTTCACTTCTGGCGGCTGCGCGTAAACCGTCGCGCACATAAAAATGAAAAAGCTGACAAGAATTCGTTTCACTACGGACCTTCAAAAATAACCAAGCTCAAGGTATAAATCCTTGAGCTTCTATAGTGTTATCTAATACGTATAGTATAAATATCAATAGTTAAGCTTTCTTGAATTTTGATATGAGATCCTTATCAACAATTACTTAACCAGCCATGTTTAATTGGTTTTAAATTGAGCCATTTCGCCATTCAATTCTTCAACTTGCCCACGAACCTGGCTTGAGATCTGTGCTGATGAGTTAGAGATTTCTGCCACTCCTTCGACGGATGCTATCACCTGCCCCATAAGGGATTGAATCTCTGCTGTCGCATGTGATTGCTGCTGTGCAGAGCTGAGCAGATCTTGCATCTGCTGGTTAAGCTCTTCAATTTGGTGAGTCGTTGAGCTCAGTGTTCCATATGCCTCTTCAGTATGGTTAGCCCCTTCCTCTGCCAGAGTTTTGCTCTTCTCAATTTCGCTCACAACTGCTCTAGTCGAGGTTTGAATTGCATTCACAATGTTGTTTATTTCTGTCGTTGATTCAGTGGTTCTGGTTGCGAGCATACGCACTTCATCCGCAACCACGGCGAAGCCACGACCATATTCACCGGCACGCGCCGCTTCAATCGCCGCATTTAATGCCAGAAGGTTGGTTTGCTCCGCTAGCCCTTCAATCACTTCGGTTACTCGGCCGATTGCTTCACTTTCTTTACTTAATGCATCAACTTGAATGCTCGCTTTACCAATAGTGTCATGCAATGTACCAATCGTGGTTTTGTTTAAATCTAATGCCTTTGAACCTGCTTCAATTTGCACTTTTGATTCGGCCAGCGTACTTGCCGATTGCTCTGCCTGATGCGCTGTATCCGTCGCTGACCGGCTCACTTCACCCACTTGTTGGCCAACGAGATCCATGGTCGCTTTTTGGCTATCAACTTGAGTCACAGTCTGAGCATTTGCATTCAATAGTTCACTCATACTGCCGCTGACGGTATTCGCTTTGCTCGTTACACCTTTAACGATGTTAGCGAGTTCGTCGTTCATCTTATTAATCGATTGAGTCAGGCTTGCCAGTTCATCACTGCCTTCTACGCTCAGTGGCGATAGGGATACATCACCATCTGCGATAGATTCTGCTCTTTTTGAAATGGTAGAAACTCTACGGCCAATACTCTTGCCCATAAAGTGCGCTGTAGTGAAAGACACAACAACCACAACAGCAATGGAAGCGATAAGCAGTTGCAGTACCGTGCTCACTGACTTGAAGATACCTTCCCCTGAACGATCTGCTAATGCTTGCTGTTTATTGATCACCATTTCTAAGCTTGAATCCAACGATTCAACGGCCGGCACGAGTTCATTCGCCATCTTTTGATTCGCTAGATTCCAGTCTGGCGCTTTTCTTAGGGCAACAACTTGGTCTGCTAATGGAAAATAAAGCTGCTGCATGTCTTTAAATAATGACCACAACCCCTGCTCACTACTCGATAGAAGATCAACCTTTGAATCAATTTCAGCCACTGATTTGGCATGAAATTTCAAGAAATCTTGGTATTTATCAAGATGCTCTTGTTTGCCGTAAAGTAAGAAGTCGCGCATAGAGGAAAGTGCGTTAGCAAGTGACGTATAGCTGTCTGCATACAGTCTGAATAAGCGTTTACGCTCGCCACCTTCAGTATTGCCCGCTTCGTCATTGATCAAACCTTGAAGTTGGTCCAGTGCAACTTCAACGATAGGTGCCGCTTCATTTATAAACAGAGCATGCGCTGGAAGGTTCTCTTCACTGTGGCTCATCTCAAATATTTCACTGAGTGATTGAGACACTGCGCGCCATTTGGCCACAATCTCTTGGTAGCTCTGCTCATCAACTAACTCTTCAAGAGAAATCAATAGTATCTCTACTCGGTCAATCGCCTGAGTGAGGTTATCTTGCTGAGTTTGTTGCAGGGACTCTTCACCACCCAAAAGCATATACGCTCTTAATGAGGATACCGTTGCATGAACAGATTGCTGAAGAGTCCGGCCCGCGTCGACGGTCGGCAGATCACGATCAAGCAATGATGCCGTTTGTGTTTCAACCGTACTTACGCTGCGAAAAGTAAAAAAAGCGGAAACGATAAAAAGTACTGCAAGTGACAGAAAGCTTAGCTGTAACTTCCCTGATATCGTGAGTTTCATCCATCTAACTCCTAATATTTGGCTCGGCACCAATATAACGGCTATTACAATTATGTAAAATAGTTGTTATTCACGTTTTCTAAACTTTAGTTATAAGTGTAGTTCTAAGTGCAGCAAAGCTAGATGTGAGAGAGAAAGTAAAAAGACGACGAAAGAGAGAGAAGATTGGAGAAATAAATAAAAGGCCCTTATACATTACGTATAAAGGCCTACAGCAATTAGATGTTGGTTGTTGCTACGTAGTTAGTCAGTTCGTCATTTGACACTGTTGTTACGTATTCATCATTTAGGTAAAACGCAACGCTATCTTCCGCTTTCTCACCACGCAGTACTTTCTGTGTACCGTCGATGTAAGTGATGTCCATCTGCATTGTATTCTCGTCAATCTGCTGCATAGTAGCGTGATCAACATTTGAGTTTTTTGACAGTGGAACGTCTGTTAGTGAGCTGTCCAAGCTGCCATTAACTTTGATGTAGTTTTTAGTTGGAGTATCAACTACTGCTGGAGACTTGCCTGAAAGTGGGTTAGTACCTGTCCAGAATTCAATTGCGTTGATCACGAATAGATCGACTGTACCTGCAATACCGTATGCAGGAGATAGAAGTAGGAACATACCTTCACGAGCGTAACGGTTATCAACGACTTCTAGGTTGAACTTAGATACTAGGCCAGTTGTCGCCATTTGGCCCATACAACCGGTTAACGAAGTTAGACCTAAGCCAGCAACAATTGCCACTTTCAAAACGTTAGATTTCATAATTTAACACCATCATTATTTGGGGTGGCTGATAATACTCCTGAATGTTTCAAATTCCATACTCTTACTAAACAATTTACACAACGTTTACTGTGTTAAGCTTCTGTTTTTTCGTAGGTTTATTCCTACAGACAAAGAAAACATCGCTTGTAAACTCATTGGTTGAAATACAATCCATTGAGTAGGGCAAGATGCTTGATTTATACGCAACCAGAGTACTATCTCTCTCCTAAGTAATTGCTTTCCTTCATCATGTTTATCTGGTTAAGTAGTAATCAATTAGTGTTATCTTTCACGGCAAAATTCGACACATAAAACCAACATTTAAAACCATAAATAGATAGATGCACTGCCATATAAGCAAATTGCTAGTAATTAACTTCAATAAATCACATATCAATTAGCGAAATTTAGAATTGCTTGCTTGATCATATTTTCCATCAATGATGTTGCTTTGATATTTATAAAATGAATAATAAGCAAGGTTACATAAATGTAACAAAACACAACTTCATATAAATATTAATAATATAAATCTCTATTCACAGGCAGGAAAAGCATGACAAAGCGTATATCGCTGGCCGTATTGGCGAGTCTTTTTGCAGGTAGCGCTGCGGCATCCAGTTTGGATGACAAAATCAACGAAGTCGTTGCACCTATCGTTAACCCTTTTGTAGGAATGATCTTTTCGACTATTCCTTTCCCTTTTACAGACGTACAGGTGCCGTGGATTGTTCTTTGGTTAGTTGTTGCAGCAACTTTCTTTACTTTCTACTTAGGCTTCATTAACGTTCGCGGTTTCAAACACGCGGTTCAATTAGTCTCTGGTAAGTTCTCTAATCCTAAAGCTAAAGCTGACGGTGAGGTTTCACACTTCCAGGCCCTAACAACGGCACTATCCGGTACGGTTGGTCTTGGTAACATCGCAGGTGTTGCTGTCGCCGTTTCAATTGGTGGTGCGGGTGCGACGTTCTGGATGATCCTTGCAGGTCTACTCGGTATGTCGAGCAAATTTGTAGAATGTGCTCTGGGTGTAAAATACCGTAATACCAACCCTGACGGTTCGGTATCTGGCGGTCCAATGTACTACCTAAGCAAAGGTCTGGCGAAGCGCGGTAATGCTGCTCTTGGTCGTACTCTTGCGGTTCTATTCTCTGTATTCGCCATTGGTGGTGCACTTGGTGGCGGTAACATGTTCCAAGCAAACCAAGCGTTCAAACAGGTTGTAGGCGTAACAGGTGGTGATGCATCATTCTTCGCAGACAAAGGTTGGTTGTTTGGTCTGATCCTTGCGGTTATCGTAGGTATCGTGATCATCGGTGGTATCAAGTCAATCGCGAAAGTAACAGAGAAAGTTGTTCCTTTCATGGCAACTATCTATGTTGGCGCTGCTCTTATTATCATTGCAATGAATTACGATCGAATCGATGACGCATTTGCGGCAATCTTTAACGGTGCATTCACCGGTGAAGGCATTGCAGGTGGTGTAATCGGCGTTCTTATCCAAGGCTTCAAACGTGCAGCCTTCTCGAACGAAGCGGGTGTGGGTTCAGCGGCAATAGCTCACGCAGCCGTTAAAACCAAAGAGCCAATGTCAGAAGGTTTCGTATCACTACTAGAACCATTCATCGATACTGTTGTTATCTGTACGATGACGGCATTAGTTATCATCATCACTGGTTACCTAGACACTGACACAGGTCTTGCAGGTGTAGAACTGACTTCAGCAGCATTCGGTAGTGCAATTAGCTGGTTCCCGTACGTACTTGCAATCGCCGTTGTCCTGTTCGCATTCTCCACTATGATTTCTTGGTCTTACTACGGCCTGAAAGCTTGGACTTACCTGTTTGGTGAAAGCAAAACAGCAGAGCTTATCTTCAAAGTTAAATTCTGTGTGTTTGTTGTAATTGGTGCTGCAATGAACCTAGGTCCAGTAATCGACTTCTCTGATGCGATGATCTTTGCAATGGCATTGGTGAACATTGTTGGTCTTTACATCCTAGTACCAGAAGTTAAGCGCGACCTAGCTGACTACCTAGAGCGTTTCAACGCAGGTAAAGTGTACAAAGTTCAGCAAGAAGGCAAGCTAACGGAGCAGCCAGAATAGTCCTAAGCACTAAGCTTAATCATTACTGAAAACAAGCAGCAGGCCACGGTCTGCTGCTTTTTTATTGTCATTTTTTCACCAACAACAAACAAACCTTTGTTTCGCTGATTTATCACTCATAAGTATAAAGCTCTAGCTTTTGTCAAAGCCGAATTCGAAAACTAGAATGATCCTCCAGTTGTTTTCTACCACGCTCCAACCCCTCCCCTCTATTTCATTCTGCTGATTAGCGATTCTTAACATTTTGGTTACACTTATAAATAACCAGCGCATTTGAAATTGTTCGCTACTTTATCGGAAGTTTTTAGACAAAAACTTTCGTTACTATTAAGCAGTCAGTAGGTTATTTCAAATCGAATGAAGAGATGTATGAAGTTTAGGTATCTATCTTGGCCCGATATCGAAACATGATTTGTGTGCCAAAGTACATTGCAATCAGTGCGATCCACCGTTCGCAATATCAAGGAGATAGGAATGAATGTTCAGACACTTCCGATGCTAAGGTTTATTGATTTTCAAGGAGAGTCCGTCAACCAGTTACCGGCATGGGCAGACTTATCAACGTTAGTACGATTCTATAAAGATATGGTACTAACCCGAATCTATGACAATAAGGCAGTCGCCTTACAACGAACTGGTAAGCTTGGCACCTACCCTTCTCATTTAGGGTCAGAAGCCTATGGTGTGGCGATCGGCCATGCCATGCACCCTAGAGATGTATTCATCCCCTACTATCGGGACATGCCCGCAATGTGGGTCAGAGGCATTCCGATGGAAAAAAATCTTCAATACTGGGGCGGCGATGAACGCGGTAGTGATTTTCACGTCACACCGAACAAAGGGGAATCGCCAGAGCATTGTCGTGACTTACCATTTTGTGTCCCTATTGCTACTCAATGCACTCATGCCGTCGGTGTCGCAGCGGCGCTCAAAATCGAGCACCAACATCACGCTGCTCTTGTCACCTGTGGTGATGGCGCAACGTCAAAAGGGGATTTTCTCGAAAGCATCAACTGTGCGGGGGCGTGGAATCTACCACTCGTCTTTGTTGTAAATAACAATCAATGGGCGATTTCTGTCCCGCGGGCACTTCAATCCGCCGCGGAATTCTTATCAGACAAAGCTAAAGGCGCAGGGGTTCATGGCGTTACTGTCGATGGCAATGATGTCGTGGCCATGCATGACTGCATACTCGCTGCGCTTGATAGTGCACGCAAAGGTAAAGGCCCAACACTGATCGAAGCAATCAGCTACCGACTCAGCGACCATACCACTGCCGATGACGCAAGCCGCTATCGTAGTAACGTCGAACTTTCCGAGGCTTGGAGATTCGAACCTATCGTTCGACTTAAAGCCTACCTTATCGCAAAAAACGCTTGGAGTGATGAGCAAGAACAAGCGTGGCTGACAGCATGTAAAGAACAAGTAGAAACCGCTGTCGACCATTACATGAAACTGCCCCCACAAGCACCAGAAACTGCCTTTGATTATCTCTATGAACAAGCGCCACTTGAGCTCAATCAACAGCGCGACCAATTGATCAACAAAGCAATGCGAATGCAAGGAGGCAAACATGGCTGAATTGACATTAGTAGAAGCGGTCAACCTTGCACTTCACCATGAAATGGAGAAAGATTCGAATGTGGTGCTTCTTGGTGAAGATGTTGGCGATAACGGCGGAGTCTTTAGAGCTACGGTAGGTCTTAAGGAACGATTTGGTCTTAAACGAGTGATTGATTCACCACTAGCCGAAGCCTTGATTGGTGGTGTCACCGTCGGCATGGCTTCACAAGGTTTACGTCCGATCGCTGAGTTCCAATTCCAAGGGTTTGTCTTCCCCGCAATGGAGCACTTAATGTGTCATGCAGCGCGAATGCGAAATCGAACTCGTGGACGATTAACCTGCCCTGCCGTTTTTCGCGCTCCGTTTGGTGGCGGCATACACGCACCAGAGCACCACTCTGAAAGTATTGAAGCGTTATTTGCCCATATTCCTGGCTTCAAAGTCGTGATTCCTTCCTCACCTCAACGCGCCTACGGTTTGTTACTTGCCTCAATCCGAAGCAACGACCCCGTTATGTTCTTTGAGCCAAAGCGCATCTATCGCACCGTCAAATCTGACGTTATCGACAGTGGCGAAGCCCTGCCACTCGATACCTGCTTTACCCTGCGTAAGGGCCGTGACATTACCTTAGTCACTTGGGGAGCTTGCGTGGTGGAATCCCTTCAAGCAGCACAAACGCTTTCGTCACAAGGCATAGAAGTTGAAGTGATTGACCTCGCCAGTATCAAACCTATTGATATGGATACCATTCTTCGTTCACTAGAGAAAACCGGACGTCTTCTTGTTGTCCATGAAGCGAGTCGAACTTGTGGCGTAGGAGCTGAGATTCTGGCCCGCACCGCCGAACATGCGATGTGTTTGCTCAAAGCACCACCGAAGCGTGTAACAGGTATGGATACCATCATGCCTTATTACAGAAACGAAGATTATTTCATGATTCATGAACAAGACATTGTGCTCGCTGCTAGAGAGCTCGTGGAGGGTTGGAAATGAAAACGTTCTTATTACCCGATCTTGGCGAAGGACTCGCCGAGTCTGAGATTGTCGAATGGCATATCAATGTTGGTGACAGCGTCGAGTTAGACCAAGTGGTATTAACCGTTGAAACAGCTAAAGCGGTTGTCGAGGTGCCTGCGCCCTACTCTGGTGTCGTGGTTAGCCGCCATGGTGAGGCGGGTGATGTCATCAATATTGGTTCACTACTGCTTGAAATAGAAGAGCAACCTGAATTAGTCGGCTCAACAGCATCAGCAAAAAATCAGAAGAGTGATGCTGCTACTGTAGTGGGTAACGTCTCGCACACGACACATCAAATCGATGTCGATGACTTTTGGATTGGCAGCACTCATAACCCCACCAATGAAGAGCTCGTGACCGCCCTACCTTCTGCAAGGCTTTTAGCGAAAAAGCTTGGCGTTGACTTAAATACCGTTGATGGTAGCGGCGCTAATGGGATGATAACCGACGCTGATATCTACACTGAAGCGCGTAAGCAAACCCCAGGGACTGAAGTCTTAAAAGGAGCGAGACGTACCATGGTCTCAACCATGTCAGAGTCTCACCATAACGTTGCTGCGGTGACTATTACAGAAGAGGCAAGCCTCGCTAACTGGTCAAGTTCTGAAGACATTTCTGGAAGGCTAATAAAAGCAGTGGTTTATGCCTGTCAGCAAGAACCAGCGATGAACGCATGGTTTGACGCAGAAACCATGACACGGTGTGTGCATAGCAGAGTCAACATCGGTATCGCGGTCGACAGTAGCCACGGCTTGTATGTCCCGGTACTTAAACATGCCGAGACCTTTAACAATGACGATATACGAAACTGGCTAAATGAAACTGTCAAAGGGATCCGAGAGCGTAAGATTGGTCGAGAAAGCCTACAAAACGCAACCATTACTCTGTCTAACTTTGGCGCGATTGCTGGAATATTTGCCACGCCCGTCGTCTCTCCTCCTCAAGTAGCAATCGTCGGCGCGGGACGCATCATTGAACGGGTCGTCATGGACAATGAGAAAACAATAGCGATTAAAGTAATGCCGCTATCGATTACCTTTGACCACCGCGCTTGTACCGGCGGTGAAGCCGCAAGGTTCACCAAAAAACTGGTCGAGCATTTACAGCGATAAACAGAGAAACGCCGGATCTTTTGATTCGGCGTTTACTCATTGAAAGAGTTCCCTTCCAAATAAAGTGGCTCGCTAGCCATCCAACTTATCAATCAGTTCAGGCAACAAGACAAATAGATCCCCGACTAAGCCATAATCGGCAATTTCAAAAATCGGCGCATCTGGGTCACTGTTGATGGCAACGATCACTTTTGAGTCTTTCATGCCTGCCAAATGCTGAATTGCACCAGAAATACCAATCGCAATATAGAGCTTAGGCGCGACAATCTTACCAGTCTGGCCAACTTGCAGATCATTGGTAACAAATCCAGCATCAACGGCTGCTCTAGAAGCGCCAATCGCGCCGCCTAACTTATCCGCTAATGCTTCCACCATCGCGAAGTTTTCTTTGCTGCCCACACCACGACCTCCGGAAATAACGACATCAGCGGAGGAAAGTTCAGGGCGAGCGCTTTCAGTCACCACTTGACCTAACATCTCGGTGTTAATCGATGGCACATCAACATCGATCGCTTCAACAGGCACACTCGTTTCTACAAAAGCACTGACTTTCTCAAACGCCGATTCACGAATCGTCATAACGATTACGGTATCTTTAGATACGACCCGTGCTAGAGCATTACCGGCGTAAATAGGTCGAATCACGGTGTCAGCGGCTTCTATCGCGATCACATCAGAGAGCAGTCCGACATCGAGCAGCGCAGCAATTCTTGGTGAAAGATCTTTACCAAAGGAGCTCGCGGATGTGAGGATATGAGAATAGGCTCCAGCCATGGCAGCAATCATAGGCGCAAGACGTTCACTCAACGGTATATCTAAGCGTGGGTCTGAAACCACCACGACTTTTGTTAGTAACGGTAAGTTGATACACGCCTGTACTAGGTCGTCACAAATCTCACCAATCAAAAGCAAGTCTAACGGTGCATCGTTAGCATGCTTTGACACTTGGTTCGCTGCATCTATGGTTGCCAATGTGCCTGAAGATAATGTTTTACCGTCATGCTCGGCAATAATAAGGATTCGATCACTCATAGAACCTCCCTACGCTATCACTTTAGCTTCGTTACGTAGTTTATCGATTAACTCATCGACATTTGCCACCTTAACGCCAGCAATTCTCACCGGAGGAGCCATCACTTCGATAATGGTTTGAGAGTTTTTAATCACAACGCCTAGCTCATCAGGCGCTACAAGTTCCATTGGCTTACGCTTGGCTTTCATGATGTTGGGTAATGAGGCATAACGCGGTTCATTCAAACGAAGATCGGTGCTGACAATCGCCGGTAGCGCCAACCTAAGCCGCTCAAGACCGCCATCTACCTCTCTTTCTACTTCAACATAATCGCCATCAACGGTTAACTTAGAGGCGAAGGTCGCTTGAGGTCGGCTGCTTAACGCCGCTAGCATCTGCGCCACTTGATTGTTATCGGTATCAATGGATTGCTTACCCAGTAGCACGATGTCTGCTTGCTCTTTTTCCAATAAAGCGTTCAGCACTTTTGCTACGCTGAGTGGCTGGCAGGTTTGATCAACATTAACGTGAATCGCTCTGTCTGCGCCCAAAGCTAACGCTGAGCGCAACTGCTCCTGACACTCATCGCCACCTAATGAAGCCACAATCACTTCATCAGCCACACCTGATTCTTTTAGGCGTATCGCTTCTTCGACCGCGATTTCACAAAAAGGGTTAATCGCCATTTTGACATTGTCGGTCTCGACACCAGAGCCATCTGACTTGATGCGGACTTTGACATAGGGGTCAACGACACGCTTAATCGCTACTAGAACTTTCATTGTACTCTCCGAAATACAATCCAATAAATTGAGCTTAGTAAAGTTTACGTTTACGTCAACTGTAACTATATTTAGTGATACTGATCACTTGTATTTGGTATAGAGCGATGGAACGAGAAAGTATGGACTTTGATGTGGTGATTGTTGGCGCTGGCCCGGCAGGGTTATCTGCAGCTTGTAAACTTGCTCAACTTTCTAAGCAACGTGATCAGCCTGTCTCTATTTGTGTGGTTGAAAAAGGGCCTGAAGTTGGTGCTCATATATTGTCTGGTGCAGTCTTCGAAACCCGTGCACTTGATGAGCTATTCCCTGACTGGTTGGAACAAGGCGCTCCGGTTCAAACCCAAGTATCAAGTGACCAATTACTCTACCTAACCAGTAAACACAATCATGTCGGCGTGCCTAAATTTCTTAGCCCTAGCTCTTTACACAATGACTCAAGTAACTACGTTATTAGTCTCGGAAAACTATGCCAATGGCTTGGCGACAAAGCCGAGAAAATGGGCGTAGAGATCTTTCCTGGCTTTCCAGCGAGTGATGTTTGCTATGACGAGTCTGGCCAAGTTTGTGGTGTAATCACTGCAGATATGGGATTAGACAAAGACAGGCAGCGTAAAAGTGGCTTTCAAGCAGGAGTTCAGCTGAATGCCAAGTTCACTGTATTTGCCGAAGGCGCTCGGGGCCATCTTGGTAAAATCTTGATTTCACAGTTTAATTTGGCGGCGGATTCACAGCCGCAGCATTACGCGCTAGGTATTAAAGAGGTTTGGAAGGTCAGTGATGATCACCCTCTCTACGCTCAAGGTAAAGTGGTGCATACAACAGGCTGGCCGCTAACCGAATCACAAGCCAATGGTGGAGGTTTTCTTTATCACTTAGAAGGTAACCTGATTGCCGTCGGCTTGATTACCGACCTTAACTACCACAACCCCTATCTAAGCCCTTTTGAAGAATTTCAACGCTTCAAGCACCATCCATCGATTGCTCCCTATTTAAAGGGGGCTGAACGCATCGCTTATGGTGCACGCGCACTGGCAAAAGGTGGCTTGCTTTCACTGCCTAAACAACAATTTCCTGGGGGGGTACTTATCGGCTGTGACGCAGGCACACTGAACTCAGCCAAGGTCAAAGGCTGCCATACCGCGATGAAATCAGGGCTGCTGGCTGGCGAAGCAATATTTATCGCGCTTTACCAAGAAGAGTCTGAGCCTGATTACCAATCTCTGTTTGCCGATTCTTGGCTTTATCAAGAGCTCAATCAACATCGAAACTTTCCCGGTGCTATTCATCAATTCGGGCCAATTTGGGGCGGTGCTTTCGCAACATTTGAGCAAAACCTGTGGCAACGTTTAAGTGGTGGCTCTAGCCCTTGGAACTTATCAGATCTTCAAGCTGATTACGTGAACCTTCATGAACGTTCACGCTGCCAACCGATTCACTATGATAAGCCCGATGGTGTACTCAGCTTTGATAAAACTTCGTCGGTCTATTTGTCTTCGACACATCATGAGGAAAATCAGCCCTGTCATCTAATTTTGACGGACTCGGCTTTACCGCTGTCCAGCCATATGACACTGTTTAATGAACCGAGTCAGCGATACTGTCCGGCAGGTGTTTATGAAGTGATCGAGGTTGACGGCAAACCTAAGTTTCAGATCAATGCCGCCAACTGTTTACACTGTAAAACCTGCGACATAAAGGACCCATCGCAAAACATCACATGGCGTCCACCAGAAGGTGGTGGGCCTAATTACAACGCCATGTAATCTAGGTTTTGAGCTCTAACTCGCGGCCTATTGCGCCTCTTCAATCTCAAAATCAGCACGGATTTTGTCTCGAAACAGTGACAACCGGATCAGCACATTCTTAAAGTGCTTCTGCTCAATAATCGTTAAGTCATTGAGTGACAATAGATCATTCACTTGGCGTAAGTCACCGTATTCAATGATTTGATTCATAAAACGTAGCTGCCAAATATGATCAAAAAGGTAGACCATTTCTCTATGCACTTTAGGATCCGTTTCTCCTGCAGCAAGTACACCTTTTAAGCGTGATAGCGAATTGCTCTCTCTAATGTTGAGCTTTAACGCATATAAGCGAGCAAACAGTTCAATTGGCCTTAAGCACTCTTTTAGGTTAATCGTCTCTGACTGTGCGCCATCGAAAGAATGCACTTGATGTGCTAAACAGTGCTGCGCATAGGTCGGTAAAAAACTCGGCGTGTCTTTAAGTGTCTGTTGTATATGAGTTTGAATGTTATCGGCCAACCTGCTCTCACCATAGGTCGAACGAATATCAAAGAACACATTGAGCTCTAAGATCGAGTCGGGTGTCGCTTGCTTAATCCATTGGGTGAAGTTGTGTTTCCATTCCTTTTCACTTAAGCACCATTGATGGTTAGACGCCATGATCAAACCATCACAATAGCTGTAACCTGCTTGGTTAAGCATGGCACACACTCGTTCGGCCAAGTGTAAAAAGTATCGACGTATCGCTTTCAGATCTTGATCATCAGGCGTTTCAAACACAATCGCATTGTCCTGATCTGAGAACAGCGTCATATCGTGGCGTGCATTGCTACCAAAGGATAAGAAAGAGAACGGTACAGGAGGCTCGCCAATCTGTTCAATGGTTAAATCGATAAATCGACAAATAGCGGCATCATAGGTGCTGCCGATCAAACGACGTAGATAATCTGGGCGAGTTCCCGCAGAGATCATCTCACGGATTAAATCCGTCAATCGATTCAAAGACTCAATGACGTGGCTATGGCTCTCTCCTTGTTCAATATCAACGACGATACTCGCACTGGTCTTTTGATAATCTGATGTAGGGTTTACTGAGCCAAAACTGCCACCGTAAATCTTACGCACAATTGGGCGAAATGAAATGACATGACCAAGCTTTTCCGACAAAAAAATACGTGACGTACTCAAAATAATGTCGATAGTACGGCCACTTTTGGTCACGATCTGAGCCTCAAATTCAGCAGGCTCAGTTTCATGATTAAATAACTTCATTAAATGACGCAGTACGCGATTATTTTGCGGGAGATCGGAAAACAGGTCTTGCCAAATGGACCCCGATTTCAGTTCAGTATCAGTATAGCCAAGCAGTTGGTGTAAACGACTGTTCGAAAAGATAATTTTTCCATCGGCCTCTAGGATATAGCCTTCATTTGACGACTCAACCAAAGCTTTATAGCGGTTTTTCGCTTCATGTAACGCCAGTTCTGCCCGTTTTTTACGACGTTCAATCACCTTTGACTGGCCGATCACATAGAACATGATCGCTACCAGCCCGAGCGTAATGGCGACAAAAATGCGAAATAATGTCCCTTCAAGCTTATCTATTTCATGCTGAACATCGTCAAAATAGACACCCGTTCCGACGATCCATTGCCACTCTTCTACCCCTTCAACATAAGTCATCTTTGGTGCGGTGATGGTTGGGTCATCTTTCCATTGCCATTGATATTCTAAAAACCCGTGTTGCGACGCTCTGACGAGTTTGGTGATTTCGACAAAGACAGGAATTGAACGACCGCTGTCATTGCCGACATAATGAGTTAAATCTTGATTAGTGAGATCACTACGATAAGGATGCATAACCATTTTCGGCTGCATGTCGGTGATAAAGAAGTAGTCCTTATTTTCAGGACCATAGCGCATCGATTTGATTTCCATGGCCGCTTTTTGCTGTGCTTCTGGCAAGGTTAAGATGCCGCGCTGCTCCAGAGCGACATAGCTATCAATCACACTTACCGCTGTTGACGTCAGCTCTTGCAGCATCTGACGCTTTTGACTCATCATCGAGTTTTCAACCAAAGGCAAAATCACGTAAACAATCGCGGTAATGAATAGTACGATTGCCGTAATGGTCGGCAAGATAATGCGCAAGTTGAAATGACTCAGAGGAGTGTTTCGTTCGTCATCCTCTCGACTTAGTCCTCTGAAGTAATCAGCCAATTCACTCTCATCAAGCACATCACCTAAGGTTTCGTCTTGGTCTGCATCGTGATATTTCGCCGCAAACGAGCCATTCTCAAAGTCGGCTCGGTTAGGTAAATACCCATGGTAATCATCACGTATATGAGCTTCAAAGACATCGCGGATTTGTTGATTGGTGTATTTTCCACCAAACTCCTTAATAGCTTCAGCAAGTGCCTCTTTACAGTGACGGAAACGGCGGTGGGAGTACGGATCAAATTCAAGCTCCTTTGCCATGGTTTCACCATGCTCTTGGCCATTCTGGTCAAAAAAGCCATCGATCCAGCGATGGATATCTTCACCACGTACGCCAAATTGCTTTTCAGTACGATCTGCATGTTGAGAAATTTTCATTCAGTTTCACTTAACCTAGCATCATATTGATAAAACACTCACAACGTGATGTGCGTTGCATTTTTATTAACAACCAATCACAACACCTATAGCGCCAACTCGTTAGTTAATTCAAATCAATATTTATAAACTGCCACTTTCCTAGTATGTGTCCATTGTTTTGATTCGAATTTTGACAAGGTGACGAGTCGTTCATCTTGTTTTCATCACCGAAGAAAAAACCATGTTTTCCCTCTTTATCAATAAGATAGAGATACTTGGTAGCGTCTGGGATGTCGTCTCGTACTGGTCGAAGGCTAGTATACCAAGCGAAAGCGGAACCCTAATTGACATGGTTCAACTTCGGCACATTACATAGGAAGACACGATGTCTAACAAAAGTAAGACCTTCTATAGAGATATGCGCCGTAAAGCGCAGGAATTTGATAGCCGAGAGGAATTTCTAAACCATGATCTTAAGATCATGAGCTTTCGTCGTTGGGGGATCCACTTACCTTCACGGGATTACAGTGTTGAACTAGAAGACTTAGTACCCGCTCTTGCTGCAACGATCGGTAAAGTCGTTATGGTGACCGCAATGGTTGCCGTATTTGCCGCACAGTTCGGGCTATCTCCAGAATTTGTTGCAGAAAACGTCCGTTACGAACTCCTGATCGCTGGCGCTCTGTTTGTTATCCTTTTCTCTGCCATTTTGAACCCAAATTCTAACTTAGCCGGTACTCACGGCCCAATGATTCCGTTAATACCCTTGATTGCCGCTGCGGGAGGACACCCGCTGGCTCTGGGTATTATGGTATGTATGTTCGGCTTTATCTTAGCGTATACCAAAGGTGGATCGAAACTAATGACGCTGACTGGGGTTGGCGTTCGGGGCGGCCTACTTATTTATTTAGGAGCAGTAGGTCTGATTGGTCAGATTAATAAAACCGAAGCTTGGGCATCAAGTACCGATCAAGGCTATATTTCGTTTGCGGTCATTGGTGTGACCCTAGCCGTCTATGCCTACCTGGCTAAAATCAATAAACGCTGGTTAGCAATCCCGCTATGTTCTCTTATCGCAGGTATTGTTGCTTATGTATTAGGGGCCGAGTTCGCCTTTACTACTGAACCCGGCCTTCCACACTTTAGCCCGTTCTACTGGTGGGGTGAAGATACAGGCTGGCAATTAGGTTGGCCGAATCTGGAGCACTTCATCGCCGTAACGCCATTTGCTTTGCTGGCAGTTGCGATGTGGTCACCGGACTACCTTGGTCACCGTGTATTCCAAGAGCTCAACTACCCTAAAGAGGCAAAAGGCGTACTTATGGACGTCGATGACACCATGATGGTCGCATCAATTCGTCAAGGTATTGGTTCTTTCCTTGGTGGTGGTAACCTCGCGTCTTCATGGGGCACTTACATGATCCCTGCGGCTATCGCTAAGCGTCCTATCCCAGGTGGTGCGCTACTAACAGGTATTATGTGTATCGCTGCCGCAGTGATTGGCTACCCAATGGATCTTGCCATGTGGGAACCTGTTCTGCGCGTCGCGCTTATCGTCGGTGTATTCTTGCCACTGCTTGAAGCGGGTATGCAGATGATCCACAAACACAAAGATTCTCTAAGCGCCGGTATCTGTATCTTCGCTTGTGCGTTCGTTAACCCGGTATTTGGTTGGGCAACGACAATGCTACTCGATAACATGGGTCTAATTGGCGATCATGAACGTGCTAAAGAGCTATCTGCCAAAGATAAATACCTGATCCCTGGTCTCGCATTCGTTATCTGTGTGGGTTCGCTAGCACTCGTGGGTCAATTACCGGGTATCCCTGCGCTGATCGGCAACTAACCTCACCTCTTTTTCTACTCAAAAGGGCGCATTTCGATGCGTCCTTTCATATCTATAAACCCACTCTTCATCTCAACTTTAGACTCGCTTCCCTGCGTAAAAAAGCCATAGTAACCATTCAGTCATTTGTTAATAAATGGTTTATTTTTCTTAAACGGGAAACACAAAAACAACAAATCAAAAAAATGTCAGAATTCGTTTAAAAAGAGATTCCAATCACATTTTAATTGGTTATAATTCGCGCCCATTGCGCTTTATGCTGATAAACGCAAACTTAATTTGAGAAAATAACCAGTTAACCCATCCTCTTTTTGAGGAAAAACGAGAAGAAAAATGAGCAAGATTGATAAAGCAATGCGCATTCTGCTAGCAGGTTTCTGTATCAACCTGTGTCTTGGCATCCTGTATGCTTGGAGTGTATTTAACAAAGCGCTAGTCACTGAGTCTGGCTGGAGTGCTGCGGAAGCTTCTGCTCCTTACGCGACTGCTACTATCACATTCTCTATCTGTCTTCTTGTAGCAGGTATCCTTCAAGACCGTATGGGTCCACGTCTGATCCTAATCCTAGGCACTGTTCTTACAGGTCTAGGCATGATCGCTTCTGGCTTTGTTAACACTCCGATGATGCTAAACATCACTTTCGGTGTTATCACAGGTGCTGGTATCGGTTTTGGTTACGCGTGTCTATCTCCTTCAGCAATGAAGTGGTTCCACTCGTCTAAGAAAGGTATGGTTAACGGCATTATCGCCGCAGGTTTTGGTCTTGCAGCTATTTACCTAGCGCCAGTAACGTCTTCACTAATCAACAGTATGGGCATTCAAACAAGCTTCATGGTTCTTGGTGTTGGTATCCTTGCAATCGCAGTTCCATTAGCGGCGACGATCAATAACCCACCAGCAGACTACACACCTGCCGAACCTAGAGTAAAAGAAGGTCAAGCACCTAAAGCGGTTAAAAAGTCTGATGACCTAACTTGGAAAGCAATGCTTAAAACTCCACAGTTCTACTCACTATGGATCATGTACGCATTCGCAGCTTCTGTTGGTCTTATGATCATCGGTAACATCACGACTATCGCAAGTGTTCAGGCAAACCTACCAAACGCGGTTTACCTAGCGTCTATCCTAGCGGTATTTAACTCAGGCGGTCGTGTTGCTGCAGGTATGCTGGCTGACAAGATTGGTGGCGTACGTACTCTACTTCTAGCGTTCGTTCTTCAGGGCATTAACATGGTTCTGTTTGCAACATTCAAAACTGAATTCACGCTAATCATCGGTACAGCAATTGCTGCGATTGGTTACGGTACGCTTCTAGCAGTATTCCCTACTCTAACCGCTGAGTTCTATGGCCTTAAGAACTACGGTACTAACTATGGTGTACTTTACACTGCATGGGGTATCGGTGGTGCCATCGGCGCAGCAGTGGTTGGTTTATCTATGACTGCGGGCGAAGGTTACAGCCTAGCGTACACAGTATCGGCAGTAATGATGGCAGTATGTATCGTACTTGCATTCATCACTAAGCCGCTATCTGAAGCGAAAATTGCGGAGTTAAAGCACGTAAAGCACGCTTAATTGATTGAATTACGATGAGAAAGGCTTAACCTTAGGGTTAGGCCTTTTTTGTATCTGAAACCCTATGTCTGACCCTATCGACCTTGCCGCAGATTACTATCTCAATAACTTCAAAAAGCTCACCGAACACGCACTCAATTGGTACGCAGATTTTCTCTCGCCAACAGAGTCAAAGTGGTTAACTCAATTTGACCAACTCGAACACTGCGCGCAATGTTTGCTGGTTAGGCTGCTTTCTCGCCGAGGGCATTGGTTTCGCTCAGACAAACTGCAATACGATGAAATCCCCAACCTAACTGACGCACTTAAACAGCTAGAATTGAATAGCTTTATCGCGATTAACTCGACAATATTTGAGCAAGACCTTGGGCGGGTATTGTTAACCAAAACTGAGCTAGTCAGTCTGTTCGCCCCTCTCAATAAATCATTACGTAAGGAACAGCTGGTCGCTGAGTTGTCAGCGCAGCCCTACTCGGATTTCGACTCACTAGGGTTTGACATCATCGAGCTACTCAGCCCAAACATCATCTCGCTGTTACTGACGCTGTTTTTTGCTAATACCCATCAAGACTTGAGCCAGTTCGTCTTGGATGATTTAGGGCTGCATCAATTTGAAAACTACCCGTTAAGTAAGACAAGGCGCTTCTTTACCTCTCGCAGCGATGTAGACCAACTGTTGCTGCTTGCGGAGATACAAAGTCAATACGTCGAAGGAAACCGTAAAGATGCTCACTGCTTGCTGGCGCTGCTTGAATCACTTCCCCATGAGATAGAGCATCATTACATTGAGCGCAAAAGGCAGCATCTTATTAACGACATTGCTCGTGACCTGGAGCGTTTAGAAGAGTACGAGCACTCTATCTACTGGTTTAATCAAACCACGCTTCCCCCGGCGAAAGAGCGACTGGCTCGCATCTACGATAAACGCAACGATATTGCTAGCATGGGTGACATTGTCACTCAAATGCTTACCCACCCGTACGACCTTGCTGAACTCGAAGTAGCACACAAGCTGGAGCAGCGCCTGAAACGCAAGCAAGGTGAAAAAATACCAAGAGAGAAGAAACCAGTATTGTCGGAATACCATTTAGAGTTAGATCTTTCTTCCCAGCGAGTTGAACTCGCAGTAAAAGCGTATTTTGAGCAGCAAGGCTACCAAGTTTTCTACGCCGAAAACATGCTACTCAATGGCCTATTTGGACTCGCCTTTTGGGATGCGATCTTTGCTCCAGTTGAAGGCGCATTCATCAACCAATATCAACATCGCCCTTTGGATCTCTACCATTCGGACTTCATTGCTAAACGAAAAGAGAAGATCGAAGAAGTTTTACACACCATTGAGCATGATGGCTTTGATCATCTCTGCTCGGTGTATGAGCAAAAATATGGTTTGAGTAATCCTTTTGTCCATTGGTCTTTGTTTAGCCAAACGCTGCTCGATGCTTGTATCGAATCGATGCCAAAACAATTAATCGCCGAGCTTTTCAAAGTAATGCTGCAAGATCTTAAGCTATTTAGAAACGGCCAGCCTGATCTGATGCTGTTTAAAGATGGGAATTATCAATGGGTCGAAGTAAAAGGCCCTGGCGATAAACTACAAGATAATCAATGGCGTTGGATAGCGCAATTTAACCGTCTAGGCATCAATTTCAGTCTTTGTTATGTCAAACACCGTGAAGCATAGCCTAAGCCAAGCCACTTTGCTCAACGAACTAAGCTAACGAAACTTCTCTCTAAATAGATCAATCAACACTCTTACCTTATTGGGCAAAAAAGCCGCTGAAGGATAGATAAGTGTGAGATGTTGAAGTGGATGTGCTAGCTCTGGCAGTACCTCAACAAGTTCACCTGATTCCAAAGCAGGTTTAGAGTGTACTTGTGGAAGTAGCGCAACCCCTGCTCCCGATATGGCCATTGAACGCAGCAGATTAAGATCATCAGACTTTAATGATATTTGAATCTCGTCTGGGATAAGCTCTGAGTTGTAGCGATTGGTCATCACTCTATGGCCAGCTAAGTCAGCAAGCTGAGTTATTGTCGGGTTAGATTCTAAATAGCTTCTCGATGCTACCAAATGACTACGATAATGCAGCAAGCTAAATTGAACATAGCTGTCGTCTGCCACTTTGACCACACTTGGCAATAGCTGCAAATCAAATGCTTGACGCTTTAGGTCAACACTTTCTTGGTGGTTCTCTATCTCCACGCAGATGTCCGGAAAACGCTCCGCATAATCAGAAATGATGCTATTAAACGCAATGGATGTCATTAGCGCAGATGGAATCGCAAGCCGCACCGTACCAGCCAACTCTTTCTGATACTCTTCCACAATGGTAAGCCCCTGTTGAATGTGCTCCAGCGGTTGATTCACTAGTTCAAACAGACGTTTGCCATTCTCAGTCAGCTCTATGGTTCTGGTGGTTCGAATCAATAACTGACAACCAATGGCTTGCTCTAATTCCTGTAGTCGTCGGCTCACTTTAGAGCGCTGGAGCTTGTTGGCATTCGCCGCAGCGCTAATCCCGCCATGCAGAACCGTTTGAGTAAACAGATAAAGATCATCGTAGCTTGCTTTCATTGTCCTACTTTTAGCGCACAAGTGTTCATTCTTGCATTCTACTCGAAGCACAGCACTTTCTCTATAATCTCAAGCTTGTTTACCTATAAGTACCTTATCATGACTACAGCCGATCAAAAGTTCCGTTTATGGATGCGTACACTAATTGTCCTATTCGTAGTTCTATTTGCCTACATTATTGTCGCCGACCGACAAGTTCCCCTAACAACTGAAAGCCGCGTGCAAGGCTATGTGGTTCAAATAGCGCCAGAAGTATCAGGCAAAGTGACCCATGTGGAGGTACAAAACAATCAACACGTAAACGCAGGTGATGTGCTATTTAAAATTGATGATCGTAAATATCGTCTGGCGCTTAAGCAGGCTGAACTCTCTCTCGACTCTGCATACGAGAAGGAGCAAACTCTTTACGCTCAACGCGAAGCAGCGCTGGCTAATATTGCTCGCGCTTCGGCTACATACAATAATGCACACCGCGAGTACCAACGCCTACAAAAGTTATCTAAGCAGAATCTTGCCTCTAAATCGGCACTCGATAATGCCTTAGCGCAATACCAAGTGACAGGCTCCGTACTTAAAGCTGAGCAACAAAACCTGGTGGTGATTGAAGCGCAGCTTGGTAACGGTAAAGGCCAAAGTACACCAGTACAAGTGGCGAAAAATTCACTTGAAAAGGCCGAACTTGATTTAAGTAACACGCAGGTTTTGGCACCTAAAGATGGCGTGGTAACTAACTTACAGGTCGATGTCGGTACGATGGCCAACAGTAATATGCCCCTAGTGACCTTTGTTCCTACTGGTTCTTTATGGGTCGCGGCTGATTTTCGTGAGAAATCGGTCGCTAACATTGATCAAGACTATCACGCCTTAGTCGCTTTTGATGCCATGCCTGGCGATGTCTACCCTTTCACCCTGGCAAGTCGCGATTACGGCGTCGCGGCGGCTCAGCAAACGCCTAACGGTGCGTTGACCAAAGTTGAGGTCAATAATCGCTGGGTCCGTGACGCGCAACGTACACGAGTCAACTTAGCGACAGAGCAAACCTTACCTTCAGCCCTATTCGTTGGGTCACGTGCCACTGTGGTTCTCTATCCGCAAAAAGGCTTACTGTGGCAATGGTTGGCGAAAGTACAAATCCGTGTTGCAAGCTGGTTCCACTACCTTTACTAACGGGTGTTAGCATGAAAACAATGCGAATCTGGTTCGGATGCTCATTAGGGTTAGCACTGAGCATGATCTTCGGTTGGTCTTACGGTTTTTTCGCAGTGATGATGCCGCTGTTTGTATTAAGTCGCGCCGATCACTTCCACGTCCCGACTTTATTGATGGTGGTGATATCTGCCATCTGGACCACCTTACAAGCGACGTTTATCGTTGAGTACTTGCAGTTTCACCCAACGCTGATGTTCATCGCGGTCGGCATTATGATGCTGATGAAATGTATCGCAATGATGCGTCCGCAAAGCTACTTATTTGGTTATATGGGCCTGTTAGTAGGCTCGATTGTTCTCAACTTTGCCAGCTATGACTTTATCGATATTGAAGAATTCAACATCAACCTGTGGGTGATTGTCATCGCCAATATTGCGGTATGTGCGCTCGCCTATTGGCTGTTCCCTGAACCTGAGACAAAGTCAGACATAAGCGCACTGCCTACCACTCCGGTCAAAAGCGACATTGATTACATCAGCCAAGTCGCAATGGGCTGGGTCGTCGCGATGGCGGCTTTTGTCTTGTTTCAAGTCGCCGACTTATACGATTCGCTGTCAGCACAAGCGTCGATTCTTATCGTACTGACACCTATGACCCTAGCAGGCTCAATGGCGATTGCCAAAATCCGCGTGCTGGGCACATTCCTTGGCTGCGTGGCGGGTATGGCCATTCAGCTCGTCCTCGGTCGCTGGTTCAGTGAAGGGCTACTATTTTGGCTGGCTTTCACCATCGCCGCCGGCCCGTTTTGCCTATGGATGACCAAGGGGCAAGCCAAAGCCGCGATCGCTTTCTCCGCAATGTCAGCCCTTTCGGTTCCGCTAACGACTTCTCTTGTTCCTGAGCAAAAGGATGCGTTTTTCTCTATTTTGTACCGATTTAGCTCAATTTTTGTCGCTGTTACCTTAACGGCAATGGTGATGTGGGTCGTTCATCACAGCATACGTGTGAGCTTACTAAAACACGCCTATCATCAATAGGCCCCTTTACATGTAACGCCTCCAACACACTAAGGCATGGTGTTTTATTTGCGAAACGTCTATCATTTTGGTGCATGATAAAATCAATAAATGAGCCATTATAGTTATGAATTTACGCACCTTTTTGATGCTAGCAGTGGTCACCCTATTTGCAGGGTGTGCAACCTACGCAGGCTTAAATTACGACCAACTCTTCGGCCAAGAGCAAGTCCGTGAGCGCAGAGTGGATATATTAAGCCCTGAAAGTGAGTTTTTCTTAACTGATGTAAAACCAATTATTGATAATCGCTGCGTGGTTTGCCATGCCTGTTATGACGCACCTTGTCAGCTTAAGATGTCTTCTGTTGAGGGCATCGATCGCGGAGCAAGTAAAGAGTTGGTGTATCAAGGAACTCGTCTAACCGCTGCGACACCAAGTCGTCTATTTGAAGACGCAGAAACAACAGAACAATGGCGAGAGATGGACTTTCACCCAATTCTGAACGAGCGCACTCAGAACCCAACCGCCAATATGCAGGCTGGCTTAATCGCTCGTATGCTTGAGCAAAAAGAAGCGCACCCGTTACCAGACCAGGCACAGTTAGAAGGTTTTGATTTCGCCGTTGACCGCAATCAGGTCTGCCCAACCATCGAAGAATACGATCAGTATGCGCAAGACTACCCGACTTGGGGAATGCCTTATGGTATGCCTAACCTATCAAGTAATGAGTACGCAACGCTGATGGATTGGGTGCAAAAAGGCGCTATCATGAACAAGCAAATCCCACTGACGCTTGAGCAACAGGCATTGGTCAATGAGTACGAAACCGTCCTCAATAAAGGCTCGCGCAAGGTTCAGTTAACCGCTCGCTACATCTACGAACACCTGTTCTTATCGCATCTCTATTTCTCAGATTTAAACGAAGCGACCCCTAGATTCTTTACATTGGTGCGTTCAAGCACGCCACCGGGCGAGCCAGTAAAACGCATCACAACAAGACGTCCTTACGACGACCCTGGAGTTAACCGCGTTTACTATCGACTGATCCCGGAGCAAGGCACGATCGTTGATAAAACGCATATGCCTTTCGCATTGAATGAACAACGAATGAGAAACTGGAAAGAGTGGTTTATTGATGCAGACTACCATGTCGCTCAGCTACCGGGATATGAACCACAGATAGCAGCCAACCCAATGACAGCCTTTATTGAGCTGCCTGTAAACGCACGCTTCAAGTTCATGCTTGATAATGCACAAAACACCATCAATGCCTTTATTAAAGGTCCCGTGTGCCGTGGTCAACTTGCGCTTAATGTAATCAACGATCGTTTCTGGGTATTCTTTATTGACCCAGAAATGGCTGATCTTCCGGAAATCAACGAGTTCTATCATTCACAAGCAGATAACTTGAAACTGCCTGGCGAGCTTGAAAGCAACACGTTACCTATTTCAAACTGGGTTTCGTACTCCCGTCAGCAAGCACGTTACTTAGAGGCTAAATCTGAGTTTATCAACAAATGGTTTGAAGGTGGTCAATACCTAACCACAGATGTACTTTGGACGGGCAACGGGACTAATCAAAATGCTGCACTCACCGTGTTTAGACACTTCGATAGTGCTTCTGTCGTTCAAGGGATGGTCGGTAAGCCACCTAAGACTGCATGGATTCTCGATTATGCTTTGATTGAGCGTATTCACTACCTACTGGTGGCAGGCTTTGACGTTTATGGCAACTTTGGTCATCAGTTGATTACTCGTATGTTTATGGACCTCTTGCGCTTAGAAGGTGAGAGTAATTTTGTTGCCCTACTCCCACGCGATGTTCGTCACGTAGAACAGTCTAGTTGGTATCAAAACCAAAGCTCACAAATGAGTGACTTTTTACAACGCAATGTTAAGCCGTTCGATCAGCCAACTCAGGTTCCTTATCAGACTGATGATCCTAAGGCAGAACTTTATGGCATCATCAAAACGCAAATGAGCCCAATACTGACTAACCGTTACCAAATCGAACAAACCGGTTTTAGTCACAGCAACGAAGCATTGTTGCGCTCTGTCGACTCAATTAAAGGCGAGGGGCTACTTTATGTCCCTCAGATTGTGATGATGATGATTAGATCAGAGCAAGGTGAAGACCAGTTGTTCACCCTTCTGCACAACAATGCGCATACCAATATCTCCAGCTTGTTTGATGAGGAGAGCAATCGCGATCCTAAAAATGACGATTTAACCTTGGTTCGAGGAGTGATCGGAAGTTATCCAGCAGCGTATTTATCTCTTAATGAGAAAGAGATTCCAAAACTAGTCACGATGCTGAAAAATCTTAAAACAGAACAAGATTACATTAAGTTGTTGGATACCTTTGCAATTAGACGCAGCTCTGAAGAATTCTGGCCATTCAGCGACAGGGTTCATGCATGGTATAAGGAAAATCAACCTATCGAATTCGGCTTGCTTGACTACAATAGATTTGAGAACAGGTAGAACCGCTTAAGGCACCGGTAACGCATAGGAGGACACTATGGGTATAGACGATAGCATCAGAGCATTGGAACAGCAGATATATGTCGCTTGCTCTGAAGGTGATTATGACACCGTACAAATGCTAGAACATCAGCTAGATAGCTTACGAAGTAAAGCATCCCATCCTTTTGATGATGATCCATACGCTCCAGAAGGGAAGCTCTTCCCTGATGACGATTGGTTTTAACACCACAAATTAGCCAAGAAAGTGTCCGTTCAAGGGCACTTTTTCTATCAATACACCGCGCGTTTTATTAGAGATGCGCACGATTGTTTTGATTTAGATCAGATGTACAACGTATAATCCCCCTAAAGAGACAACCAACTACTTCACCCCACTTTACAAAGATAAATTTGTCGATATTATCTTTGCGCAAACGTTTGCTTAACTTTATTCCGTGTCCACTTCGAGGGTTTTATGCTGTCTGATATTGATATCTGTCGAAACACACCACTGTCACCAATCACTGATATTGCTCACCATGTGGGATTACTCGAAGGAGAATTCGCAAGCCAAGGTGCGCATAAAGCAAAAGTATCGCTAAAAAGCCTAGAACGTTTGCAGCAATGTGATACAGGTAAGTTAATACTTATCACGGCCATAACCCCTACGCCGCTCGGGGAAGGAAAAACAGTCACCACCATCGGTCTGGCTCAGGGCATTGCCAAACTAAATCGAACCGTCACCGCATGTATTCGTCAGCCGTCAATGGGTCCTGTCTTTGGGGTAAAAGGTGGTGCAGCAGGTGGTGGCTATTCACAAGTGGCACCAATGGAAGAGTTAAATTTACACCTTACCGGCGACATTCACGCAGTAACAGCGGCGCATAACCTCGCAGCGGCGGCAATTGACGCGCGTATCTACCATGAGCAGCGCAACGGCTACGACGATTTTGAAGCACGCAGTGGATTAACCGCGCTACGTATCGATGCAAAACGCGTCGTATGGAAACGCGTCATGGACCATAATGACCGTGCTCTACGTATGGTAACCGTCGGCCACAATGAACAGGGCAAACATATTAACGGCTATGAGCGTGAAGATGGCTTTGATATCTCAGCGGCATCTGAACTAATGGCAATTCTTGCACTGGCTAGCGACTTAAAAGATCTACGAGCGCGTATCGGTAGAATTGTGGTTGCCTACAATCTTGATGGTAAACCTGTCACAACCGAAGACCTCCAAGTTGCTGGTGCTATGGCCGTTAGCATGAAAGAAGCCATTGAACCAACATTGATGCAAACCCTTGAAGGTGTCCCTACCCTTATTCACGCAGGTCCATTCGCTAATATTGCCCATGGCAACTCCTCAATCATTGCCGATAATATCGCGACTAAGTTAAGTGAGTTTACTGTTACTGAAGGTGGCTTTGGTTCAGACATGGGCTTTGAAAAAGCATGCAACATCAAGGCGCAAGTCTCAGGAAAAGCTCCAGACTGCGCGGTGATTGTCGCGACATTGCGCGGACTGAAAGCAAACTCTGGCCTTTACGATCTTAAACCGGGACAAGCAATACCTGATTCATTGTTCGAAGACGATTCAGACGCGCTTTTAGCTGGTTTTGAAAACCTGAAATGGCATATCAACAACGTCAACAAATACGGAGTGCCTGCCGTTGTTGCGATTAACCGCTTCCCACAAGATAGCGACGCGGAACTGCAAGAGCTAAAAGCACTGGTGGAATCTCTGCCGAATAACGTTGAGGTCGCCATCAGCGAGGGCTTTGCCAAAGGTGGTGAAGGAACAATAAAGCTCGCTGAAAAAGTGATCGCTCAATGCGCGACAAATGCAAGCTTTACTCCTCTGTATCAGTTTGAACAAGCAACCGAAGAGAAATTGATGGCGGTTGCAGAAGCTGGCTATGGCGCAGCCAGCATCACCCTCAGCGACACTGCCAAGCAGCAACTTCACAGTCTAAAAGATCATGGCTATGACCAACTTGCGGTTTGCTTGGCGAAGACACCGCTCTCTATCTCAACCGATGGCAGTATTAAAGGAGCACCGAGCGGCTTTGACGTCTCAATTCGTGAGCTAAAGCTCTGTGCGGGCGCGGGCTTTATTTACGCTCTTTGTGGCAACGTGATGACCATGCCAGGTTTACCGGAAAAACCGGCATTTATGAATTTAGATCTCGATGATAACGGAAATATTATCGGACTAAGCTAATCACTCATCCGTACACAACATTTGAGGCTTAACTTGTCAGGTTAAGCCTCTTTTATTTTAACCCAACGGACAAGTCATGAACTTAGCCCTAAGATCATGTACCATTGAGGTAACACCCTCGAAGAATTGGATTTTTCATGGAAGCAGAGCTACTGGAAATTAAAAACTTCCTTTCCCAACACCCTCCATTTGACGAACTCGAAGATGACGTGCTCAATTACGTAACTAAGCACGTAGAAATCTCCTACTATCGCGAAGATACCCCGGTGATTCACTTTGGCGATGAGATTCGTGATCTTTACATGGTGAGAAGCGGTGTTATTGAAGTCTATCGCCGTAAAGGCGAACTCTATAATCGCATAGATGAAGGAGCCCTATTTGGCCAAATGGGTCTATTGACCAACAATAAGGTGCGCTTTCCTGCTAAGGCAACTAAAGATAGCCTGCTCTATTGCATTCCTGCAGACGTCTTCCAAGAACTGTATGACAACCACGAATCATTCGCCGATTTTGTTGAGGTAGAAGACAACGCTCGTCTGCGCCAAACGGTGTCAAACAGCAATGAACAAAACGACTTAACCACGTCGAAAGTTCGCACTCTGCTGACAACCGAAGCTCCATCGATTCCCAAAACCGAATCGATTCAAAACGCCGCAATCAAGATGGCCGAAGAGAACGTTTCATCACTGCTCATCATTGATCCAGAAGTGGCCGACGATGATGAAGATGATAACAATCCTCTCGTAGGTATCATCACCGATCGAGATTTATGTACTCGCGTACTCGCTCAGGGACTGAACCCAAATGATGAGCTCTCAAGCGTCATGACGACTGAAGTCATTTCACTTGACCATAACGCATACGTGTACGAAGCCATGCTGACTATGCTGCGCTACAACGTTCATCACCTGCCAGTACTCAAAGACAAGCAACCTATTGGTATTATTGAAGCGACCGATATTGTTCGCTATGAATCGCAGAACTCGCTCCTACTGGTGAGCAGTATCTTCCAGCAGCAGTCCATTGAAGAGCTTTCCGCACTCTCTATGCAGGTGAAAGACAGTTTTGTTCGCTTGGTTAACGAAGATGCCAACTCGCACATGGTTGGCAGTGCGATGTCGGTTATCGGCCGTAGTTTCAAACAGCGCATTATCGAGTTGGCGGAAGAAGAGCTGGGTGAGCCACCCGTACCGTATTGCTTTGTGGCATTAGGTTCCATGGGCCGAGACGAACAACTATTGGTCACCGATCAAGATAACGCCATTATCTTAGACAATACCTTCGTCAAAGCAGAGCATGACGACTACTTTGTTAAGCTGTCGGCGCTGGTTTGCGATGGACTTGATAAGTGTGGTTACACCTACTGCACTGGCGATATTATGGCGACAAACCCAGAGTGGCGTATGACGCGCTCTGAGTGGGAGGAGTGTTTCGCCGATTGGATCGATGACCCGAACCCTAAAGCTCTGCTGAATGCATCGATATTTTTCGACCTCGACGGCGTCTATGGCCGTCTAAAATGGGCCGAGCAACTCAATGGTTTCATTGTCCGGCGCGCGCGTAAGAACAACCGTTTCTTGGCTTGTTTGGCTCGAAACGCTATGAATCGCACACCGCCACTTGGTTTCTTTAAAGACTTCGTTATGGAGAAAGATGGTCAACATAAAAACTCCATCAACCTTAAGCGACGTGGCACCGCGCCACTAGCCGATTTGATTCGTGTTCACGCCCTTGCTGTCGGCTCCCGTTCAAAGAACTCATTTGAACGTTTAGATGATATTCACGAAGCCGGTATTTTACCAAAAGGCAAAGCACGTGATCTCAGCGATGCACTAGAGTTTATATCTATGGTACGCATTCGCCATCAAGCATTCGATGTTGAAAATCAAATTGACCCCGATAACAATATCGAGCCTGAAAACTTGTCTGATTTTGAGCGTCGTAACCTTAAGGATGCATTCCAAATCTTAAGCAATGCGCAAAACTTCCTAAAGTTCCGCTACCAAGCGAGCAATAACTTTAAGTGAGGCGTCAATGATCAATAAACTTATGTCGGTGCCTTCAATCGATTGGACTGCTAAGTTCAGTCGTAAGATCGAAGTCGTGCAAGATAGCAGCTTAAGAAACTATTATGAGGCGGGGTTACCCGATCCAAACACGCCACTAGAAGACGTTATGTTTCTTGCGATGGACTTTGAAACAACAGGGCTAGATTCCGATAACGACGATATCATTACCATAGGTACAGTACCTTTCAATTTGAATCGTATCTTTATCAATCAAGCGCAACACTGGACGGTAAGACCACGTAAACAACTGGCTGAAGAGTCAGTCGTGATTCATGGGATTACTCACTCAGACGTATTGGATGCGCCTGATCTATCCGGCATCTATGAGCAAGTGCTCGAGCAAATGGTGGCTAAGATTATGGTGGTTCATTATCAGCGTATTGAGCGGGAGTTTTTCGATAAAGCACTTATCGCACGGATTAAGGAAGGCATTGAATTTCCAGTTGTCGATACCATGCATATTGAAACTCAGCTCCAACAGAAACAATACGGAGGACTTTTTAATAAGATCCTTGGTAAAAAACCCGAGTCTGTTCGCTTAGGCGCGAGCAGAACTCGTTATGGACTTCCTCAGTATACGCCTCACCACGCCTTAACTGACGCTGTTGCAACCGCTGAGTTACTGCAAGCGCAAATCGCTCATCACTACGATCGAAAGATGCCAATTAAACAACTGTGGCTGTAATCATTAGGCGACTCTAGTCAGAATATGGCTCTAGTCTTTGAAAACAAGCCAATAAAAAAGGGACGATTAACGTCCCTTTTTTCATTTGTCTGATAGCTAATATCAGCGACGCTCAGTACGCATACCAAGAATCAAGCTAACACACATCAGCAGTAGAACAATGGTAAATGGTAATGCGGTAGAAATTGCACCCGCTTGAAGCGCCTGTACCGCTTCAGAGCCACCAATCCAAAGTAATGCGACGGCAATTGCACCTTCCATGAAGGCCCAGAACACACGCTGGATCACTGGCGCATCGACTTTACCACCAGCAGTAATACTATCGATAACCAATGAACCTGAGTCCGATGAAGTAATAAAGAATACCAGAACTAGAACTATCGCGATGATTGATAGAATTGAGCCAAATGGCAGTACGTCAAACATCTGGAACATCGCCAGTGATACATCCGTTAAACCCTCAGAGCCCAATTGACCAACACCGTTAGTCACCTGTTCAATAGCCATACCACCAAATGTAGACATCCAAAGTAGCGTTACAGCTGTCGGGACAAGTAGAACCGCTGTAATGAACTCACGTACTGTACGACCTTTAGAAACGCGCGCAATAAACATACCTACGAATGGTGACCAAGAGATCCACCAAGCCCAATAGAATACTGTCCAACCCTGGAACCACGCTTCATCTTCACGACCATGCGGATTACTCAATGGGATTAGGTTTTCAACGTACGACATCAATGTCGTACCAATGTTACCTAACACAATAGCGTAACCAATTAACGCAACTAATATCAGTAGCAAGAACGCCACGAGCATGTTGATGTTACTAATGACCTTAACACCGCCATCAATACCACGTAGTACTGAGACAACCGCCAGTAGTGTCACAACTGTGATAACAATAACTTGCAAGCCAAGACCAGATTCAACACCAAAGACATGGTGAATACCACTTGCTGCCTGCTGAGCACCTAGACCTAATGAGGTCGCAAGACCAAACAATGTCGCAAGTACCGCTAAGATATCAACGATATGACCGGCCCAGCCCCAAGCGCGATCACCGAGTATTGGATAGAAAATAGAGCGAATTGAAAGAGGTAAGCCTTTGTTATAAGCAAAAAATGCCAATGACAGCGCCACTACACCATAGATTGCCCAAGGGTGAAGACCCCAGTGGTACATAGTCGCACCCAGAGCCAATTTAGCCGCTTCAGGAGTATTCGCTTCAACACCCAAAGGCGTTTCGTACCAACCAGTGAAGTAAGCGACAGGCTCTGCAACACTCCAGAACATCAGACCGATACCCATACCCGCTGCAAACAACATCGATAGCCATGATACGTATGAGTAATCTGCTGTCGCGTCAGTACCACCAAGGCGAATTTTACCTAATGGGGATACGATCAAGCCTAAACAGAAAATCACAAAGATGTTGCCAGACCAAATGAACAACCAGTCAAAGCTGCCTATAATTTGCCATTTGATGCCATCTAACGTCGCTTTGGCTGACTCGGCATCCATAACCAAAACAGCGATTAAGAAAACTGCTATAAGACCTGCACTCCACCCGAACACAGGGTTATGCACGTCAAATCCCCACTTCTGTACGTTATCTTGACCGATTGTATAATCGGTACTATCAATACTGTACTTGTCTATGCCTTTAGTCATCGTTCCTCTCTAGCATTTTTCCTATTTGGTATCAGCCCGCGACAAATAAATCATTAGAGCTAAAAATGATTACCTAAACACTATAATCTGATACACCTCTCATTATTGTACGCACATTGTCGTATTGTTCCAGCAATAAGCTGTTTTTTAGCCATATTTTCATAAAACCGCCACACAGGTGATGAAATAATCAACAATGCATTCTACACTGCCTCGATAATACCATTCGTACTCTAAGTAAGTTACTGGGACTTTCCATCGTAATAGAATAACCACTATCAAATTTTGTTAGGTATGAGGCTTTTTTTCATCACTCATTTGATGTATTTTCGCCTACTTCTCATCACTAGTTCATAAAGGCAGCGCATTGGAAAAGCACGAAGAAGTCCTTATATCGATTCGCCAAATCATCCGAGCAATCGACCTACACTCTAAAAAGCTAAGTAAAGAGTCAGGATTGACAGGGCCGCAGCTTATATTAATGCGCTCTATCCGTGAGTTAGGGGAAGTGACAATTCGACAATTGTCCGACCATACCAATATGAGTCAAGCGACCGCTACAACCATACTAGATCGCCTAGAGCGTAACGGGTTAGTTCAGCGCGTTCGCAGCAGTAAAGATAAGCGAAAAGTACACGCCTACCTTACCGAGCAAGGCCAAGAGTTGCTAAACAGTGCTCCGACACCGTTGCAGCAAAGCTTTATTACGAAGTTTCAGCACTTAGAAGAATGGGAGCAGTCTCTATTGCTTTCGTCAGTACAGCGCATCTCCTCAATGATGAACGCAGAAGACATCGATGTGGCTCCGGTGTTGGAATTAGGCAGTATTACTAAGCCAGAGTAGTCCTATAGTTTATTTGCCTAACTGTGTTTTTACGCTTACGTTTATTTAGGTAACAACCCTATTTATTCCACGCGCTAAAAAAGGCGTCATGAATGACAAAAAGCAGATTAGAAAGCCTAAATGATGAAGCGATTCTCGATGTACAGCAGCAAAAGCAAGTACTTAAGATTATCGCTTCAATAACCCTTGTTGTCTTTATCCCCCTTGGAATTAAAAACATTCTGATGGGGGAGCTCATGCTTGGCTTGGTTCTGCTTATTTTTGAGGTTTCATTGCTGCTAGAAATTACAGCACTCATCTACAACAAGAAATTCTTGTTTGGACATTACATACCACTTGCCCTTCTGGTCTTCTCTGCAGTTTTATCAGTGAAAGTGTTCGGCACACTGGCAACCTATTGGCTCTACCCCATCATAATCAGCATTATCTTTCTGTTGCCCAGAAGTGAAGCTATTACCGCTAACTTTATTATGATTTCCGCGTCAGGTTTTGCCGCGCTGACGCACCAAGACGTCTCAATTACAATCCGCTACGTGCTTTCTCTGATTGTGACCGCTATTATCGTTCATGTGGTTGTGAGTGCAATTCGTAATCTTCAGCAAGAGCTACGAAGTCTGCTCGTGACCGATGCAATGACAGGCGCTTACAATCGCCATGAACTACCAACAATCCTCACTCGCACTCTCAAGAAGCACCCTTGTTCGTGTATTGTCATCATCGATATTGATAACTTTAAGTCCGTCAATGATCACTACGGCCACGATGTCGGTGACAAAGTGATTATCCGTATCGTAGACATTATCAGAGAGCATACGAGTGACGAAGAGTTACTATTCAGGCTCGGTGGGGATGAGTTTTTGCTGGTTGTACAAGGGCAAGAGCAAGATTCGGTGCTGACCTTGATGAATCGACTGAATAAAAAGATTCGCCAAGCAGAATACCCACAAAATCTATCCATGACCATTAGCTCCGGCATTGCTCAATCACAACCATTCGAAGAGATAAAAGAGTGGATGAAACGTGCCGATCTCGCGCTGTATCAATCAAAGCATCAAGGTAGAGATCGCACTTGTGTCAACGTGAATCCAATTGAGCCACCGTTCGAGCTTTGCGACCCAAATACCATTAGTCACGCAAGCTCGACTTAAATATTGGCAGTTCACTTTCCCCTTTTACTTGGCGAATCGCCAAATGGGTATGAATGTCCTTAACGTTCTCAAGCCGTTGCAGTTTGCGAGTAAAAGACTCATAACCAGTAAGATCGTGACTTACCACCTCCAACAAATAGTCATACGCGCCCGATACAACGTGGCAGCTGATCACTTCATCCATTTCTCTCACAGCAAATTCAAACTCATCGATACTGCGGGCTTGGTGATTGTTGAGACTGACTTCAACGAAAACCGTCATTCCAACGCCGATCAGCTCTTTATTTAAACTGGCGCGATAATGGGCGATGATCCCTGACTCTTCCAAACGCTTTATTCTTCGTGCGCATGGTGACGCTGATAGACCCACTTTATCAGCAATGTCTGCTGTTGATTGTCGAGCATCTTGCTGGAGCAGGCTCAAAATGTGTTTATCTATATTATCCATATCCCACCCCGCACGTTTCTAGCTTATTTTATGTTCACATTGGTGATTACGACTAATATTATTCTATTTCATGCTCAATATTGCCAGATTAAACCCAAGCTTACGCATCATAATAGTAAGAACTAAAACCTAGCTCACGGATGAACATGATTTCTGGATATTTGGCGATGGCGGCCACGCTATTATTATGGTCTGGCTTTTTTCTCTCTTTACGTAGCGGCGCTCATTCAGAGTTGCTGACATCGGATATTGCCTTTACACGCTTTGCCATTCCGTGCCTTATCCTGCTACCGATTGTGATTAAGTCACGCAAAGCCATCGCTGCAGTGCCTAAGCGTTATCTCTTAGGCATGTTCATTGGTAGCGGGTTGCCCTATCTTCTCGTTGCTGGGACGGGCATGAGCGTTGCCCCAGTCGCTGATGGCAGCGCACTCATCCCAGGTACCCTACCCCTATTTGTTTCTGGCATTGCCTTTCTATTATTCAAGCAGCCGCTTAGCTCCCATCGCATCGTTGGCCTAGGTTTAGTCATTGTAGGTATCGGTACGTTTATCTCTCATAGCATTACCAATCCATCCCCTCAACTGTTACAGGGACACCTTCTCTTTCTAACAGGAAGCGCTATGTGGGCCGTGTTTACCATTTGCGCGCGCGTCTCCGATTTAAGCCCACTTGTCGCGTCTGGTTTGATATCTCTGATGTCACTGTGCAGTTTACTTGTCCTAACACTCACAGGCGTATTAGACAGCCACCTCTTAACCACTGAACTCTCTTCTTGGCCTGTACAAGAATTACTAGGCCATACCCTCCTTCAAGGTGTGGGAGCAGGCTTAATTGCAGCCTTCACTTATCTGCATGCAATATCCGTCCTAGGCGCTGAGCGAACCGCCGCTTTTGGCGCAGCCACACCAGCGATAGCGACATTGCTCGCGATGCCAATTTTCGCAGAGCAACCAAGTAATACTGTCTGGGTAGCATTAGCACTCATCAGCTTTGGGAGCGTTATTGCAAGTAACATATTTATGAAACAAGATCGCTCGCTGCAATACCAACCGCCGAGCTTTGAGAAATAGCCACTCAACGGCCCTTTGCCGTGAATGGGTAATAGAGGTATAGTCCCACCCATCCAAATCAAGATGGACGATGTAACGTGAAAACACCATGCATTGCGGCATGCAAAAATAACGATGGAATCTGTAGTGGTTGCCACAGAACGATGGATGAAATTGTTAACTGGCACCACATCTCTGATAATGAACGAGAAGAGGCAATCAATAAGCTAAATGGCACAATCTCAAGTCATACCTGCCCTTCTTGCCAAGAGCCAGCTCAATGCGATATTAGCCAAGGCAAAGAGACTTGCTGGTGCTTCTCGATTGAAAAAAGGGATACTTCATCTTTGCCAAGTGACAGCACTTGCCTATGTCGAAAGTGCTTATCAAAGCTTCCAACCGCATAATTATTGCCGTTTTCAGTGATTAAATTTTGGATTAGTTTTTCTAATCCAGAATGAAAATATTTATCCTGCTTCAGATCACACTTTTTCGTTGCAAGCAGCTCCAGCTCCCTCTAATATCTCGCGCCTGAAAGTTCCCTTTTATATTTTATTTATTAGCTTTGTTACCGCAAAGCTGGTCGTTTTTGCGCTTTAAATTTAGGTGTAGTTGGAAATGTCCGCTTCTTCCCAAGTCATTAAATTAACATTCTTGATCGCTATTTTGACTGCCGTTGGTCAAATGACTCAGACCATGTATGTTCCTTCTATTGGTTACATGGCAACTGAGTTTTTGGAATCACCTGCCGCTTTGCAAGCAGTAATGGCGTGCTACCTGATCCCTTACGGCTTATCTCAGTTTGTTTATGGACCGCTGTCAGATCGCTTGGGCCGTAAACCTATTATCATCGTAGGTCTGCTTATCTATATCATTGGTACACTCATTGCCCTATTCGCGCACCAGTACGAATGGTTCCTTGCAGGCAGCTTTATTCAAGGTCTTGGTATCGGCTGTGGCGGTGCAATGTCACGCACGTTAACACGTGATGTTTTCTCTGGTGTGGAACTGCATAAGGTCAATAGCTTGATCAGCATGTGTGTGATTTTCTCACCATTGATTGCACCTGTATTGGGTGGCTACTTATCTGAAGCATTTGGTTGGCGTTCTAGCTACATGTTTTTAGCCTTGTTTGGTATTGCTGTTGTGATCACCATGATAACTAGCTTTAAAGAAACATTGCCAAAAGAAAACCGCCGCTACGAGCGCGTTACTGACAGCTACCGTTACGTATTATCTGATCGTCGCTTTCAAGGTTACTTGATCTGCTTAGTTGCCATCTTCTCAGGCGTGGCAATCTTTGAAGCAGCGGCCGGTGTACTTTTAGGCGGCGTACTGAAGCTACCTGCAACAACAGTCAGTTTATTGTTCGTATTACCGATTCCGGGCTATTTGGTTGGAGCAGCGCTCTCTAGCATCATTGCGGCGAAAAAGAACGAGAAAAGTGCACTCACGTTTGGACTATTTGCCACCATGGCGGGCTCATTGATTGTGCTTATACCTGGTTTAATGGGCCAAACAACCGCATTAACCTTAATTGGCGGTGCAACCATTTACTTTTTGGGCGCTGGTATATTGTTCCCAGCTGCGACAACAGGTGCGCTTTCTCCTTTACCGTATCACGCAGGTACCGGTGGCGCAGTCCTTGGCGGTATACAAAACCTTGGTGCAGGCCTCGCAACACTCGCTGCTTCAGTGATCCCTACTACGGACCAAATGCCACTAGGAGCACTCATGTTACTAATGTCACTATTGGCATTGATCGGGTTGATTCGTGTCTACCGTAAGCAAGATCCCTCGAATGATGAGATGCCTTTGGCTATCTAAAACGAAAAAGCCCCGTTTCTACACGGGGCTTGCTCGTTTTCAATATCTATAGACACAAAAAAACCAGCGCTAGGCTGGTTTAATCGAAATAATGGAGGCGCCTCCCGGAATCGAACCGAGGTCCACGGATTTGCAATCCGCTGCATAGCCACTCTGCCAAGGCGCCATTATTAGCTTGCTCTTAGAGCTAAATTGAGATGGTGCCCCGGGCCGGACTTGAACCGGCACAACGCGAACGTCGAGGGATTTTAAATCCCTTGTGTCTACCAATTCCACCACCAGGGCACACAAATTTCTTTGTGATGCCGTCTAGAACAATAAACACCATCTAAGATTTAATAAAGAATGGAGGCGCCTCCCGGAATCGAACCGAGGTCCACGGATTTGCAATCCGCTGCATAGCCACTCTGCCAAGGCGCCGTTTTCTTTCAACGCATTAGGTTACCCACCGCTGCGTTCGCTGCATACTTTACGGATTGAGCCTTGAGAGTCAAACAAAAAAGCACGTTTTTCTTTTGTTTGATGAGTTTTGAAGCAATATGATGGTTGTTTGATCGCGTTTGTTTGTTTTTACTTCAAGGAAGTCTCTATGAGTAAGGTCTATTTGTTCGATTGGGGAGATACACTAATGATCGATTTCCCCGGACAAAATGGAAAAATGTATTTATGGCCTCATGTCGAAGCTGTCGAAGGAGCAGAAGAAACACTAAAGCACCTTAGCCAGTCTTCGGCTATCTACATCGCTACCAGCGCACAAGATTCGACAGAACTCGAAGTTCAACAAGCTTTTCAGCGTGTAGGACTCGATCCCTATATCAGCGGTTATTTCTGTAAAGCCAATTTAGGCCTAGAGAAACAAGATCCAGCATTCTATCGCGCTATCATCAATTCCATTGGTCAATCAGCAGGTAATGTCACCATGATTGGCGATAGCTTGGAGAAAGATGTCTACCCAGCTAAAGAAGCGGGCTTAAACACAGTATTTTTCCATTCTCAGGCATCAGCGTTACCTCAAGGTACAGTGCATATTGATTGTTTACGTCAACTCATAAAATAACCGTAAATCCTCTCTTTACCTCAACCTAGGTTGAGGTTTTATAGTCCTTTTAACGCTTTACTCTCTTAAAAGGATCATAAATGAAAACCCTAGTCTTATTCTCAAGCGCCAACAAACAGGGCAATACCGCGCAACTGGTCTCTGAGGTGTCTGAACACCACAAAACTGAAGTCATTGATATCGATTTTCTCAATATTACGCCCTACAACTACCACAACGACTACCCTGCTGATGACTTCTATCCACTGGTAGAGAAAATGTTGGCCGCCGAGCACTTAGTGTTTGCCTCTCCCGTTTATTGGCACGCTGTCACCGCGCCAATGAAAGCGTTAATTGACCGTATGACTGAACTTCTCGATGTGGCTGAACTTAAACCCAAAGCGCGTCAACTAGAGGGAAAACGTGGCTTCGTAATGGCAAGTTCGGCAAGCCAAGAAATTTGCCCGATTTACCACGGATTTTTCCAGAATGTGTTTAAGTACTTCAACATGGAATTGGCAGGCACATTACATGCGCCATGTCGTGAAGGTTTTTATGTTGAACCCGATGAGTTGGAAGGGTTCAACCAAGCTCTAGCTCAGTGATAAACACTAGGTGTTGCATAAAACAAAAAGGCTTAGCACCGCGCTAAGCCTTTTTATCTTTAATCACTCTAAGCCGTTGTTGCTTGAGGTTGGTATCGGCCCGGTTTGTGGTTCATGGCCAAAATTAAGTTTGTCGCCACAGCGCCACCAATTGAAAGTAGGATCAGCGTAACATCGACGATAAATAGCGACATCACGACAATCGTACAGTCTAACGCCATCTGTACTTTACCTGCTCTGATCCCGTAGCGCTCCTGCAAGAACAGCGCAAGAATATTGAAACCACCTAGGCTCATCTTATGACGGAAGATAACCAGCATACCAATACCGATCATACCTCCCCCAAGCAAAGCCGCATAAAACGGGTCAATTCGAGCAATCTCAATCACGTGATGTAAATGGTCGACCGCAAACGAAACAATGGACACCGCAATAAAGGTATTGAGCGTGAAGCGCCATCCCATACGAGCTACAGATAAAATGTAGAAAGGTAGATTTAACGCGAAAAAGATCTGGCCAAAACTAAAGCTACTGATTTTAGTTAAGAAGATGGCAAGACCTGCTGTACCACCAGTTAAAAGACCGACTTTATTGAAGAAGATAACGCCGAGTGACACAAGCGCGCTACCTAAGATTAACGCGAGCATGTTCTCGCGTAGACTATGTTCTTTATCCATTTTAGGCTTCCTATCCCTTACAATTCACCAAAAGCTGATGTGAATCAAACACGCATAAGATGCGAATAATTGATAAAAATGTCGAGAAATGAGCCTAAATACCTCAAGTTTGGAGTGTTAAGCGAATTTTACACTTGCTGATTTAATCACCAACACAAGTCATGCGCTGGCGCGCTAACTACTTTTCTTCTTTACCAAATTGATCACGTTCTGATTTTGATCGAAACTTGAACCTGAGCATTCACGTTGTATCTCATCGTTACGCGCATCTTTGACTTTTTTCGCGTTGTACATCGCCTCATCAGCTAGGGAAACAAGCGCGTCCTTGTTCTTGGTGTGATCAGGAAAGTGGCTCACGCCAATACTAACTCCCACTTGCAAGGTACGTTCATGGAAAGTGATCGGTTCACGTATTGCTTGCTCAATTTGAGCCACTTTTGAAGATACAATACTAAAGTCATTGAGTAGATCGAGACAGATGACAAACTCATCCCCACCTAACCTTCCGACAAAGTCTGACTCTCTAATACATTCTGAGAGTCGGTCTGCCACTTGAATAAGGACAAAATCACCAGCATCGTGACCATAGGTGTCGTTAATTCGCTTAAAGTCGTCCAAATCGATAAACAATAATGCCAACTTGCATTCCGTTCGGTTGGCTTTAACAATTGCGTTCTCTAACTGCCTATCGAACGCACGTCGATTGACCAAATTAGTTAATGGATCATGTTCAGACAAAAAGATGAGCTGCTCTTGCTTATGTTTGAGCTGCTGAGTCTGGCGCAGCACCTCTTCTTCCAGCTCTTTCTTTGTCACTGTTGAATGACGTAAGGAAACCGTCATTTGATTGAAGAAGCTAGCAATCACTCTAAACTCACTGTCCATCTTAACCTCTCCCACTTTGGTATCCAATTGGCCCTTTGCCAATCCCAAAATGGCGGTTTTCATTGCTTCCGCACCCGATTTAAACCTAAATAAAATTAACCATGCAGTAACGCTGACTAAAATCGAACAGATGATCAACCAAGCCGCTGCCGTCGACATGACACTTTTGAGATTCTCTGCATTACGGTTGAGCACTGTCTGATGCACATAGGCAAGCTCTTCTGTCATGTTTTGCACGATCATGTTGTAGCGCGAGTGCAGTAGCCCTCTAGCATTGATATTCGATGGTGTCGCAAGCGTTGAATTACTGCCCGTTAATGATTTCAAGCCTTTTTCTTGAATGATCAGGGTATGCAAACTGCTGTTCATACGTTGGATATTATCGAGCTGAATATTACTGTTTTTGTACGCGGTTAATTTGGTATCTAACTCAGCCTGAGCAAGCTCAACTTGATTCAAACTTGGCTCATCGCCAAATTGCTTGAACACCCAAAGCTGGCTTCTTAATAAGTCGACACAAAGTTGTAAATCGATGATTTGGTCCAACTCTAATTTAGTGACGTTTTGTTGGCTGTTGATCTTAGAAAATGAAATCACGATAAATAACGTCAACATCATAGTTGTCGTTGATAAGATAAACATCTTCTTAAACAGTGAATCCAGCATCATCTAATCTCTTTGAGCAATAAGTTGTCGGTACGGGTAACTGTAAAATACTTGTCTAAAATCTGGGGGATCTGCTGAAACCAGTTTGCTTTCAATCGCCCAGCGCGCTTGCAGTTGAAGGTTAGTAAGTAGCGAATTACCTAAAGACAGACGGAACAAGTAGTCCTCCCAAGACCACTCGACTTGATTGTATGGAATGTCCAAACGCGACGCGATCATCTTCAGAGCTTTATCTGGATTGGTGTTAATCCACTCTATGGCTATATCTAGCGCTTGTAATAGCCGCACTGGTTCATCACCCACAAACTCCAAATAGGGTGAACGAGAAATAAGGTTAAAAGAGAGTTGATAGATACCTTTCACGCCGAGGTTAGTCACTTCCGCAACCGAAAGAAGGTCGGCCTGAAAGCCCATCGGTTCCCACGCTGAAATTGCCTCGACACGATAAGAGAGTAACGCAGGTACTAATTCATGGGGCTGCATATAGACTTTGTCGATCAGTTGCTTTTCAACATTGTTGCTAATCAGTACGGAGTCTAGGTAAAACTCGCTGGCGGTACCTTTGACTACCCCAACCTTACGCCCCGCTAAGTCTTTGACACCGGCGATTTTAAAAGGGACAAGCGTTAGCAGTTTCAGATCGTTATCAGATTCAACAAAACTTGCAAGCAAGGAAAGGTCATCCCTTTCATAACTTTGAAACATCACCACGGATTCAGAGGCGGTTGCATAGTCGACATTGCGCTCAATCATCAGCTCGGTGCATGCTGCTCCACTAGAACATGGGTAGAGAGTGACATCAAGATTGAACTCTTTAAATATCCCAAGCTGATCGGCAATTAGAAATGGAGATGACAAAGGCGTAAGCGACACGCCGATTTTGATCTGAGACGATAGCTGATACTGCGTTTTGTTATGATTTGTTAATAAGCTCCAAGCCACCGCACACAACACAATGACAGAGACTAGAAGCACTAATTTTGGTTTTGTCACAACCAGCACGTTCTGCTCACTCCAACAATAAGAAACATGGCACATATAAAGCTAGTCGATATTTCATAAACATGGCACCCAGTCCTCACATTTCGGCGTTATACGTGCATATTCAGTCAATAAGCGTGAACTTTGTCACCTTCTTTCAGCTAATGAATTTAGTTGCTAAGGGCTCATCTTGCGTCTCTTGTTTGGCCGTTATCACCATTTGAAGCGTATAAACCGCAATAACAGTTAAGTGAGGAGAGGGTGACGTGAGAATAGTTATCTTAGGTGCGAGTGGTGGAATAGGCTCAGCAATTGCTCTGGAATGTGCAACACGCTTTCCCCAAGCAGAGGTTATTGGAACGTACTACAGGCATCCACCAGAGTTGTGCCACCCTCAGCTAGAGTGGACTTCATTAGATGCGACAAATAAAAATGACTTCCATAAGCTCTCCGCTAATTTGAACAGCATTGACTGGGTCATTAACTGCGTCGGCTTTTTACACGACGACAAACGAGGCCCTGAAAAATCTATACGCTCGTTTGAGCCTGATTTCTTTAATAAAAACATTTCACTTAATACCCTGCCGACTCTTTTTTCCGCCAAGCAGTTTGGCCCACTTCTAAAAAGCAGTGCTAATGCTAAGTTCGTTACCATTTCAGCGAAAGTTGGCAGTATTGAAGACAATCAGTTAGGGGGGTGGTATAGCTACCGAGCCTCAAAGGCAGCACTTAATATGGTGTTAAAGTGTCTTGCTATTGAATGGAAAAGAACCAATCCGCAAGTTACCGTGCTAGCCCTTCATCCCGGAACAACAGATACAAACTTGTCTAAACCATTTCAAACCAATGTCCCAGCAGGTCGACTGTTTACTCCAAGCGATGTTGCCAATGATCTCGTGAACATCATCGAAAACAGCTCAACCGATCAAAGCGGTGACTTTCTCTCATATTCTGGAGAACGGCTTCCATGGTAACGCTTTGTTCGACAACGCTTTGAGCATTACTTAACATCATCCCAGCATTTAGCTCACTTTTTGCACCATATAAAAGGTAATAAGCAGGGTTGAGAACTCGGCACCAGATTCTATGTTCGCTGGCACAGTGGTGCTGCTCCCCTTAATCATCACCTACAGCGCATAGTCTGGTTGGAGGAGCGTAACGTTTCCTCCGTTGATGCGATCTGTTTTAATATGCCTTGATGCAAACAATCTAAGAGTACAAAAGCGTTGGAAGAAATCTATATTGCAGGCGGGTGTCTGTGGGGAGTGCAAGAGTTCATCAGACATATTCCCGGCGTGATTGAGACCCAGGCGGGTCGAGCGAACGGACAAAGTGATACCACGTCATCGCTTTATGATGGTTATGCCGAATGTGTTCGTACACAGTTTGATCCGAGCAAAGTGTCCGTCAGTCAATTAATGGACTGCCTATTTGAGATCATTGACCCATACAGTGTTAATCAGCAAGGTGAAGATATTGGTGAGAAGTACCGTACAGGTATCTACAGCCGAGTTACAACGCATCTAGTGCAAGCTCAGCACTATATCGATCGCAGACCAGATAGAGACAAGATCGCCGTCGAAGTTAAACCGCTCATTAACTACGTAAAGAGCGATGAAGAACATCAAGATCGACTGACACGCTGCCCTGATGACTACTGTCATATCCCGATCGATTTATTACATAAGTATCGCCAACAAGACGAGCGTTAACGCTTTCCATTCCAAGTCGATAGGAGATTGACCTATCGACTCTTGTCTTAACGTCACTAAATCGCCACAACAGACATGTTTTCGCTGTTTTAATGAGCAAGAATCCGTTAACTTGGAATCACCAATCTCAATAAACGCTTCCTTACGGTCAGCATGTTAGAACAAGTCGTCGGTATCCTCTTCCCTGTCTTTGCCTTAATTGCTGTCGGCTTTTCCGTCGGTCGTTGGTTGAAACCTGACTTTAGGCCGATCAACCGAATCAATATGGATGCATTTACTCCCGCACTTCACCGGAGCGATCGCGTTTAGCGTTATCTATTTCTTTATTCTGCTACCAGCCATGCAAATGATGGTGCTGTTTAGTAACTTCTTTAGCATCATCACTCTACCGTTATTGCTCGGGTTCGCTCTCTCCTTGTGACCACTCTTCGGGGTTGGTGAGCATAGTTTTGCCTTTAAAGGTTTCCGCGCGAATATCTTGCGGATTATAGATTGCGCAGGACTCCATCGATAAGCAACCACAACCAATACAGCCACCAAGATCGTCTTGCAATGCTTTCATCTGTTGGATGCGATGCTCAAGCAATGCCTTCCAGCCTGACGCCATCTGCTCCCACTCTTTTCGGTTCGGTGCATGATGCTTGGGTAGGTACGACAAAGAGTCGACAATTTCTTCAAGAGTCAAGCCAACCTCTTGCGCCGCTTTAATAACCGCAATGCGCCTTAATACACTGCGATCGTAGCGACGTTGATTACCTTGGTTACGCCAGCTATGGATCAATCCTTTTTGCTCATAGAAGTGCAGCGCTGAGACCTTTACTCCCGCGCGCTTTGCAACTTCACCGACGCTCATTTCCATTATTTACTCCAAAAAGTTATAAAAAAACTCTTTACCTAAAGTTAACTTGAGGTTTTAGAGTAACACCAAGTTGGCAGGTTAGATAAGGAATCATCATGATGCGACTCTCAAAACATAGAACTCTTCCATACCTTTCTGGACGTTTTTTCGATGGCATTTCCTCAGGCTTATTCATGATGGCCCTGCCTTGGATCATCTTAGCAGAGCCAAACATGGGCACTTTTGTCGCTATGACTGCGCTCGCCTGTACTGCAACGTCGTTTGTCTTAACCCCTTTTTTCTCAACGTTAATAGACAGACATTCACGTAAAACTTTATTGGTCATCGTGCAAGGCATACAAGCAACCACCGCGGGTGTTGTCTTTATCGTCTATAGCTTTTCAGCAGGTTCAGTGTGGTTACTGGCCGCCGCACAAATGGTCTTTTGGGTCACCAGTAATTTAGCTTGGTCGACCAATAACGCCTTTATGCAAGAGAATTATGATCAACATGAGTATGCCTCCATTTCAGGGAAGCAAGAGATTGTCATGCAAGGTACGACACTTGGGGCTGGTGCTCTGGGAGTGGTACTTCTTCAAACATGGGGAATGTTTGAATTCGCGGCCTTCGCTACAATGGCTTCATTTATCGCCACACTAAGTTACATTGTCACACCATATAGACAACAACTTAGAGACAGTCTCTCCATACCATTTCTTCAGCAGTTGAAAGAGAGTAAAGATATTTTCGCCGAGCAGCCAAGATTCTACTCCTTTCTGATGCTCTCTTGCCTCTCTTACCCCATTCTTACCTTTTTGGGTAAGCTGGTTCCAATCTGGTTCTCAGACAGTGGCGTATCAGGAGATTGGTACGCAGGCTACAACATTACCTTTGGCTTAGGCTCGCTACTTACTGGGGTTTTCTTGGCTAAGTTACTGGTGTTGACCACTCACAAAGTAACGATTCAATATTCTATGGCAGTCGTCGGTTTAACCTTGATAGGCATGAGTCTATCGACACACCCTGGGTACATTCTGTTGTTCACTCTGTTTTTTGGCTTCTTTAATGCCCTTAACCGTATTGCACGCACAAACTGGATGCACCACACCATTGATGTCGGTCAGCGCGGCAGAGTCGAAGGTGGCCTAGCGATGTTTTCAACGTCAGTCCAAAGTCTGAGCTACGTCGTTATCGCGATACTGGCGCACTTTGATGCGACTCAGTATGGCTTTGCCATCGCGGCGCTCATCGTCATGATTGCCGTGGTCATAATGGCGCGACTCGGTCGCACGAGTGGGCAAAAACAGCTGCTTTACACGTAACAACCTTGAGAGAAAGAAGCCTGAACAGACTATGTTCAGGCTTCATGGATATTTCACTGGTTAAGAGAGCTTAAAGCGCCCAACAATCGATGTGAGGGTGTGATTCATATCCGATATGGCTTGAGCCTCTTCTAGCGCTGTTTGACCATTGGCATCAAGCTCGCCAACGATGTCATTAATCGCAGTCATGTTTCTGCTCAGCTCCTGAGTCACACTACTTTGTTCTTCCGCCGCAGTCGCTATCTGTGTGCTCAGATCATTAATGTCGGTAACAAAGGCGGTCATAAAATCAAGACTGCTTGCAACCTCTCCGGCTCCCTCAGCGGTTTGCGCACATTTCTCTTTGGTCGAGTCCATCGAGTCAACAACCGACTGGCTGCCTTTTAATAAACTGGCTAATGCGGCTTCGATTTCTTCGGTACTGGCTTTAGTCCTGCTGGCAAGATTACGAACTTCGTCAGCAACCACCGCGAAACCTCGCCCTTGTTCACCCGCCCTTGCCGCTTCAATCGCCGCGTTCAATGCCAGTAAGTTAGTTTGCTCCGCAATGGCCCCTATCACCCCAAGAATGGTGTTAATACCATCTGTCTCTGAAGCCATGTTATTCACATTCTCACTAGCAATGCTCACATCTTCCACCAGTTCATTGACATTGTTTTGTGCTTGAGTCACGGTCTCTTTTGACGCGTTACCGGCTTCACTTGCTTTGTGGGTCAGTTGAGCGGTATTAGCGGCATCGGTTGCCATCGATTCGGCGGTAGAGTTCATCTCTTCAATCGCAGTCACGACTTGTTCCGTCTCTTGAACGTGGTTTTGAAGGATCACGCTGTTTCTCTGGCTCTGATCTTTCATCCGATCGACATTCTCATTGAGGTGGGTTGTCACCTCCCGAATCTCAAGCATCATGGATTGAAGGTTAGCGATAAACGCATTAACCCCTTCAGAAATCTGGCCAAGGTCATCGTGAGTTTTCACTTCTATACGTTGCGTTAGGTCACCATTACCCTCGCTAAGTCCCATGACTGTCTCTTTCAAAACAAGGATTGGACGGTAAAGTATGTTCATGATGATTAGAGCAAGAATGATACTGATAGCGGTCGCAATGATTGCCGTTGTTATTGCGGCTTGTTTGGCAGAAGCGAGCGCCGACAAGGCGACGTCTTCTTCAATCCCCACAACAAAATACCAATTCTTATCGGCAACTTTGACTTGGTGAGAGAAAAACAGCTCATCTTTGTCACCTATCGAGCCATCAAACACGGTAGCAACATTACCTATTACTTGTTTTGCCGCGTTATTTAACCAATCGACACTGTCGGCTTTGGTACCCGCTTTTACCTCACTACTCGATGAAGCAAGCACGGTTTTATCGTGATTGAGGATTACCGCTACGGCCCCTGGTATTTCATTGGCATTTTTCGCAATGTCATTTAAGAAACCTAACTGCATGTCCGCTGAAATCATGCCACTCATGGTTTTACGCACAATCGACACCCAATATACATCGCCCTCACTGCCAAGGTAAGGCTCAGAAATCGCCGCGGAAGGACTTTGTCGACCGAGTTGATACCAACCTCTGGTGGTAACATCCCCTTCAAATTTGTGGTTAGGCCAAGTTTTCGCCGTCTGATTCCAATAGGCATCACCATTGGTAAACGCAACCACTGAGCTATTTAAGTTCATCGCCTTAGAAAAGAGATGAGTCAGTTCAATGAAGTCTTGTTCAGTCCCGATGATAGGTTTATTGTCAAAATGCTGACCTAACTTATCGAGGCCATGCACTTTTTCGTTAAGTAGCGCTGCAATTTGTTGTGCTTCGCTTTTTACATACTCTTGATTGGTCTGAGTGATCAACTCGACCAGATTTGATTTCTGCTTTACATATGCGATGTAGCTAGATGCCGATACCGAGACGACAACTAACGCGACGATTGAGATCAACAGTAGTTTTCTGAATCCTAGGTTTCGCATGACCCAATTCCTTATGGTGAACCCTATTTTCAGCAATTGTGCTTCGAACGTTTGCTGTTAGCTTTGTATCTGTAAGTGTGGCGTTTATATGGTAAAAATCCAGTCAGGTGGGAAAACATTAGACAAAAAATCGCCCCTTACGTTAAAGGAGCGCTAGGTGTCATTCGCAATAATCGTGGCCGTGGCCATTTAGCTTAAGCGGGTTTCTCGCGTGAGTGGCGAGCCCGTCATCGTCACTATTTGCGGCTTAACTGTAAATTAAGTCTGACCATCTTGCTAAGCCAGCGGTCACAGAGCCAAAGTAGTTACCGCTGACAATCTCAATGTTCGGCAATATGTTTCTCACCGCGCCGGTTAAAATTGGCGAGCGCGCAGAGCCGCCTGTCATATAAACCACATCCGGTTGAATACCACTTTGGGTAATTGCTTCTTCAACTAGGGCTTGAATCTTAGCGGTTGGTATCGCTATCGCTTCTTCCATCTGAGACTTCAGAATCGGGATGGATACCGCTTCACTGAGAAGTTGAATATTGGCTAGATAGCTTTCTTGCTCACCCAAAGCTATCTTGGTTTTCTCTGCTTCACGGATCACCGCATAACCCATGGTCCCTTGATGCAGCTCCATCAAGCGGCGCAACTTCTCTGGCTGTTTGGCCTCATTGAGCATCAATTTAAGCTGTTTCAGGTTGTCATGAGCATAGAACTTACGCTGAGCTTGAACGTCGTTAATCGCAATCGGATTCCAAAACTGTGTAGTTGGGATCTCTAGCCCTGCTAAAGTCTGCGTGCCCATGCCAAACTCCGACATAAAGCGTTTGAATGCCGTAAAGATATCAAGATCGTTACCACCGACCATTTGCCCAGAGTGCGCTAAAAGCGAGTCACGGCGATCTTGTTTTCCCGCCCAGCTTGGCCCCATGCGAAGAAACGAACAGTCAGTCGTACCACCACCAATATCAACTACGAGTACATTTTTATCTTCGGTTAGTGATGCTTCATACTCTAGCCCTGCCGCGACAGGTTCAAACTGAAATTCGACATCTTTAAATCCAGCGCGATTTGCAGCGCGGCGCAAAATGCCTTCCGCTTGGATGTTCGATTCTTCTCCCCCGCGGCCCAAGAAATTAATCGGGCGACCTATCACCGTTTGTGTCACCTCTTGCTCTAAAGCGTCTTCGGTGTTGCGTTTGATGTTTGCCATCATCGCGCAGACCAAATCCTCAAAGAACGAGAGCTGAACATCGCGTAGGCCCATTGCCCCTAAAAAGGACTTAGGCGACTTTACGTAGTAAACATCCTTTGGGTCTTCAAGATAGAGGTTGAGTGCTTCATGGCCGAACCTGACGTCATCACTGCGGATATCGAGTCCTTCCTCGTCATTGACTCGAATCGCACGTCTTAAAACGTTTTCGCCGACTGAATCTAAAGGCTTAATATCTAAAACACGGAATAGATACTCAGAGACCGCTTCTGACGTTGGGGCACAAAGTGTTGAAGGAATGTAATAATCTTCCCCGACCAACGGAATTGGCTTGACTTGCCCATTGACTAATTTAGCTACCGAACAGTTAGCTGTACCATAATCAAAACCGATAGACATGTTTTTGACCTCTCTTTCATCGTTGACCTTATTTTGGGGTCGCATAGTAAAGCCTAGACAGGTAGATCGGTCAACAGCTTGCTCGCATTGTTTTTTAAATCGCTGATTTCCTTTAGAGTAAAGAGATTCAAATGGAACAAAGGCAGCGTCATGCTGCCTTTTTAATTTATTCGTTAAACCTTATCCATCAAAAGACATTCCTATCTGACTGAGCTTGGTTTTAAATTCATCGACGCTAGACGCTTCGTATGTTGGTGAGCCATTAAAGTAGCGTGGTTTCTCAGGCAACATGGCATTTTTTAATGCTTTCTCTTGGTCGATATCATCGTGATAAACAGTGACTCGATTGGGAATATCCTGTTGGAATTTCGCCATTATGTTCTCCTTTTCAGCTGACGTTGTGCCTCTTTAAGCGTAGAAACTGGCCTGCTGCTGTCAAAGTTAACTTTAGTAGCAAAAAAACTCACACCTTCACTAATCTCAAATTAAAATCAGTTAGTTACAAACAAAACCTACAAATAGAAAAGCTCATAGATATTGCAATTCTGTGAGCTTTTCCCCAGTAGGATTGGTAACGTGGCACTAGTTTGCAGACAATCTGCTCGCCATGCCACTGGCCTTTTTGCGCGACTAACTGACCAAGCTTGAGCATATCTCTCGGACGTAAATACGCGCCACCAGCAGCATTACTGACCTCACCGTTTTGCTTCATTAAGTACGCACTTTGTTTGGGTCTTCATAAGGAATGTTCCATTCATCCCAATCAAGACCTGCCGACATAGTTAAGAAATGGTGCATCGATAACTGCGCCTTATCCCCTTTCAGCAGCGCGCTATAGTTTGGCATCAAGGCTGCCATTTTTGCCTCAGAGCCTGAGATCAACTCATCCTGAATGGCGGCGCCCAGTGCCAACGATGTCAGGCTTTTAGTGATTGATTGGATCATGTGTGGGAACTCTGGCTGCCAACCGTTGAAGTACTCTTCAACCACCAACTTGCCATCTTTTGCGATTAACAGGCTGTTTGTGTCCGAATACTTTGAGCCTTGCTGCTGCAAAGCCTCAATAAGGCCTTTGATTAACGAGCGGTCAAAAGCCACTTTGGTTGCCTGCTTCCATTCATTGTGCGGACAGTTTTGCGATGAGCTAATAGAGTCCCCAAAAGCACCATCAAACAGCGTGGCGATGCGCTCTTGATCCGGTAAGCCCTTAATTCGGCCAAAAGTCATGCTAAAGCTGTTGTAGTTGAGCTTACCTGACTGATACTCCCCCGAATCAAGGTGATAGAAATGTCCACTTAAGCCGAGGTCTGGGTTAACTGCCTTAAACTCCGCTTTGTCATTGACGACAATAGGCACCACACCCCACATACTATAGAGATATTGCTGATCACCATGCTCGTAGAAATAGACATTCTGTGCATCTGAGACGCCTGCTTCATAGGTTCCATGATGAGCATCATCAGGCGCAGCGAATAAAGGATGGGCAAACAACACACTAAAACCAGTGACCGTGATGACTTTGATGTGATGAGTAATGCGACATTTAGCTGTAAGCATAAGCCTAACTCCATTTATAAATCACTTTGCCTACACTCTATAAAACCCAATATAAATACAATAGCTTAGAGGTTCCCAATACGACAAAGACCTCACAATGTATGAGGTACAAACCTAGCCTTCTTAAATCTAAAACAGAGTCATCGAACTGGAAAAAAATATGCCATTAAGCTCACACTTTCAAACACTACGCCCCAAATTAAGCAACTAGGGATGAGTTAACCTTGAGGCGATTCAACTAGCCTGAATAAAACAACCTTATTAACGCTAAGTTTGATGAAAAAGCACAATATCTATCAAGTCTTTACCCGACTCTTTGGCAATAAAAAGCAAGTCAATTTACCTTGGGGCAGCCTAGAGGAAAATGGCGTTGGCAAATTCAGTGACTTCACCGACACTGCATTGGATGAAATACGCAAACTCGGTATCACCCACATTTGGTATACCGGTGTTCCTCACCACGCTTTAATTAATGACTATTCAAAGTATGGCATTAGCCAAGATCACCCGAGTATTGTCAAAGGGCGTGCAGGCTCTCCATACGCGGTCAAAGACTATTACTCCGTCAATCCAGACTTAGCCGATGACCCATCGAATAGAAATCAAGAATTTGCTGAACTCATTAAGCGTACTCACAACGCCGGGTTGAAAGTCATCATCGATATTGTGCCCAACCATGTCGCACGCGTTTATCAAGGTTTAAATAATCCAATCGGTGTCGATGATTTTGGCGCTAGTGACAATACCTGTATTGAATATCACCGAGACAATAACTTTTACTACATTCCACAGCAGGCTTTTGAGCTTCCCGATGCTCTAATGGAATGTCCACCACTTGGTGGGGAGCAGCATCCTCTGCTGAAGGAGCCTTACCTTGAGTCTCCAGCGAAGTGGACAGGCAATGGTTCTCGGCTTGCTAAGCCGAATCATGATGATTGGTATGAGACCGTTAAAATCAACTACGGCATTAAGCCAGATGGCACCAAAGACTTTGATACGCTGCCTGATGAGTTTCGATCTTTATCCGCGCAAGAGCATTATCAATTCTGGTTGGATAAATCCGTGCCTGATTCGTGGCAAAAGTTTCGCGATATCGCACTCTACTGGCTAGCACAAGGGGTCGATGGGTTTCGCTACGATATGGCTGAGATGGTGCCCGTTGAGCTCTGGAGTTATCTCAACGCCTCCATCAAGCATCAAAAGCCTGACGCGTTATTGATGGCCGAGGTATATCAACCCGATCTCTATCGTGACTATATCCAGCTTGGCAAAATGGATTACCTCTACGATAAGGTCGACCTATACGACACCTTAAAAGCCATAATTCGCGGCCAAGCGTCGACCGCAGAGATTGGCCGAATTGAATATCAGCTACGCGATATTGAACACCACATGCTGCATTTTTTAGATAATCATGACGAGCAGAGACTCGCTTGCTCTGAGTTTGCAGGCAGCGGCGAAAACGGTAAGCCGGCGATGTTAATTTCAGCATGTTTATCTTCTGCCCCAACGATGATCTACTTCGGTCAAGAAGTTGGAGAGAAGGCGGAAGAAAATGCAGGCTTTGGACTGCCAACCAGAACATCGATTTTCGATTACATTGGCGTACCCGCGCATCAAAGATGGATGAACAATGGGGCGTTCGATGGAGGTCTATTAAGCCAAGGTGAAAAACAGCTAAGAGCGTACTATCAAACACTGCTTAACCTAACGTTAAAGCATTCTGCATTAACTGGGGAATATCATGATTTATATGCGGCTAACTATGACAACTTCGGTCATATGCGAGACAAACTGTACGCATTTGCACGCTCAGATAGCCGGCAAGCAATCGTTATTGCCACCAACTTTAGCGGCAATCAAGCATGCGAAATCGAATTGATTCTACCAAAAGAACTTGTCGCTCATTGGCAGTTGAAAGATGGCGACTACATCTTGCGTGATAAACTCAACGGATGCGATCACCAACTTATCGTTAAAGCGGGACAAGGTCGAGTAGCCTTGCCCTTTACGCCATTAGCCACCCTATTTTTGTGCTTAGCGCTGCCTGCTTAATCGCGGCGGTTAAAGTAACTTTTCAATCTGCTCAATTGTCGTTTGAGCAGATTGATAGTCTATCGGCAGCTCTACGATGCCAGACTCAGTTTGTAGGAACAACGAAGGAAAGCTATTTCCGCCAATACTGCGCGCAAACTGCAGTTCTTGTAGAAATGTTTGATTGAGCTCAGGGGAACGATAGTCTTGTTCAAATTGCTTAACGTCCAAACCAATTTGTTCGGCTACCGAGATAAGTACATCACTATCACTTGGGTTTCGCGCCTCTAGGTAGTAAGCCGATTGAATCGCCTCAACCATTTGTCGCTCTGAGTCTTGCTTACGAGCAGCTAATACCGCACGACAAGAAGGATAAGTGGAGCGTCTAGGTGTGCATTGTGTCCAGAACTCGTAGTTAAATTCTGTACCAAGATAGTTTTCGATCTTTTTCCAATAAGACGCGATCTGCTCTCGCATTGCTTCAGGCATTGGCTCATCTGAATCAGGTGCTAAACCGCCCACCACATATTGCACTGTTAACTTATCTTTTAGCGCGGTCATGATCTGCGTCCAAACAGGTTTATATCCCCAGCACCAAGAGCACATTGGGTCATAGACATAGTAGAGTTTGTTGGCCTGATTCATGAGCGTTTTCCTTTTGGTTAGCCTTTATCGAGCATACTTCGAGTTCCCAATTGAACTCTACTCATCAGCACCAAAAGTGCGCCCTCATCACCATAAATTGGTAAATTGGCTCTGCATTGCCCTGCTGACAGGGAGCTTTTCGTTATCCACCACCACAACCATTTTGCCAGTAATCACTTTCTTGACCTTTTCTATCGCCGAGACATTCACAACCGTTGAGCGATGGATCTGCCAAAACTGATTCGGATCGAGTTGTTGAATGAGTTCCTTGAGAGACGTTCTGAGCAAATATTCTGTTGTTTTGTTGCCACTTTTAGCAAAAACAGAGACGTATTTATCTTCCGCTTTAAAATAGAGTACATCTGAGACGGCAATAAGATGGAGATCATCGCCTTTGCTTGCACGTAACCAACTCAAGTAGCTCGGTGTATTTTGGCTACCAAGCTGCTGTATTTGGTTGATAAGCACTGACACATCAGGTTGGTAAGATGGCACCTGCTGACTATTCAAACGACGTTTAAGCTTATCGACACATTGATCTAGGCGTTGTTCTGACAAGGGTTTAAGCAGGTAATCGGCGGCATTCGCTTCGAACGCTTGTAAAGCAAACTCATCGTAAGCGGTGACAAAAACAACTTGAGCCTCGCTGCTACTCTTTGCAATGGCTTTCGCCGCTGACATACCATCGAGTTGAGGCATTTTGATATCGAGAAATATCACCTCAGGCTGATGTTGTTCAATGAGTTCAAGGGCCTCTTGGCCATTTTTTGCTAAGCCGACAATGTCTAATTCAGGCCACGCATCGGCAAGCAGCTTATTAAGATGATGACGCAACAATGGTTCATCATCTGCGATAACTGCGCGGTACCCTTTATCCACCATAACTCAACTTCCTATACACGTAAGCTTTCAGTCGGAATACAAATCGACGATATCACACCACCAAGATGAGATTGCTTTATCGATAACTCTGCACTCTCTCCATATAGCGCCGCGATCCTTTCTCGGGTGTTTTGCAAACCAATACCATGACCGCTGCTATTTTCGGTTTGAATTAATCCTACACCAGAGTCGTTAACCTCTATGCATACAAGCTGTTCTTTTTCTGAGACTTTTATATCAATTTTGCCGCCATCCACTTTAGGTTCAATCCCATGCTGAATGGCATTTTCAACCAAGGGTTGGATCAGCAACGGCGCTAACATCATGGGTTCAGTAAGCTGATTATCAATTCGGTATTCCAAACGATCACCTAAGCGAATCTTTTGAATCGCCAGATACGCATCAACCAAACTCAACTCAGCGCCAACCGATGAGTTTTGTTGACGGCTATTGATTAACGCTCCTCTAAGCAGCTCAGTGAGTTTGTCGAGCATATGTTGCGCCGCTTTCGGGTCATGGCTAATCAAGGCATTGACATTGGCTAGCGTATTAAACAAAAAGTGAGGCTCAATCTGGCTTTGTAATTGACGTAACTGACTTAGTACCAAGGCTTTTTCTTGCTCGGATTGAAGTCGCTTAGCTTTCTCTAACTCTTGCTGTGCCAGCAGCTTTTGCTCGTAAGTGTAAAAGTATGAAAAGCAGGTGATAGTGAAAATCAGGCCTAAGATTGCAACGGGTTTTAGTTGGCTAAACTCACTAAAATTATCGTAACTGTTGAGCCAAAAATAAGCATTTGATGTCCCTAGCACCATAGCAATTACTAGCGAGAAAAAGTCAGCGAGCCGCGCAGGTAAATGTGGTTTCCATCGATTGAGAGCGATCGAAGCAACGACTGCACTGAAGCCATAACCTAGGCTTATCACGAGATGCTCTATGTAAACACTAGGCCAAATAGTCTGAGTGGCATAGGCAATGACGACACAAAAAGCGGCTGTGTAAACAAAGCTTTTAACTACTTCTGCCTTAGTATTTCTCTGTGTCGCCATTAGAACTTCCCTTTTAGGTTTATAAAAATCATACGCTTATCAGGCAGATTTGCATACAACGAGCCGCTATCCCCTGTCATAAAACGTGCTGCAAACTCAGTAACAAACGATGCTGAACCAGAATCATAAACAGAATACTCAAGCCACTGGGTCACAATGATGCCTTGGTCTTGTGGTGAGTAAAGCACGTCAAACGTTGGAGTCAGATCGCCTAACCATAACCAGTCGCGAGACCAATCCCATTGGCTCCAACTGCTTGAATCAAGCGACCAATGAAACATGATGTTGTGCTCAACTAAATTGGCATTGTTTAGGCCTTGCGCATAAGAGTTAGCAAGTGAAGCCCATGCTGGAGTAGCCGATAACTTCCCTACCCGATCAAACCCGTTCTGCCAGTCACTTTGTCCCCAACTTCTGCTGTCATACCAATACTCTAAAATGACGTTATTTCCGATAGCATTAGCCCAGTTCAAACCAATCAATACTTGATAGCCATTATTCTCTGCCCCTAGAGATACTGGCTGATACAAGGAAGATTGTTGATAGCCTAGATATTTTCTTTGATAAAGGGCTGAGCCATGAACCGACCAAGCTGGATCAAGCACAGTGACTACAGAGCCGCCGACTAAACCTTCACGGACGTCATCATAGTATACCAGTGCCTGCCACTCAGAATCGTCCAATAACGCGTAGCGACGAAGGCCTACCCCTTGTTGCTCCGAAGCTTGTTCTAACTCACTGCCTTTTTGCTGAGTCCAACTTGAGTCGGTGTAGACCACTGACCACTCACCCGCCATATCAAAGTAAGAGGCCATTGCGGTGCCAGTGCCCTCTTCGACTTGAATACCCACAGGGTTACGTCGATACGGTTTAAACACATCGAGCGGCCGATAACCATAACCGACGCCCCAATCAAGTCGAACCTTACCTAAGGTCAAATCAACATTGCTATCAAACACACTACCTTGCCAAAACAGTTCTTGCACAATCAACTCATCATCGTATGAGCGCTGTGAGTCTGAGTGATAAATATCATTGGCTTTCAGTGCCACCAAACCTGTGACTCCGTAACCCTCAAACTGAACATCAAGCAACGCATCCACCGCTTGGCTGTTGGATGCAGGTTCTGCACCCAGTAACTTCGAATCGCGATGGGTTGTCGTGCTGGCACTTAGCATGTAATCCCAATCGAATGTCACTGGTTGCCCATAGCTTGAAGCTGACCAGATGAGCCCAGCAACGCACGCTGCTTTGATTTTCATTTACAGCTCCGATAAGGCGTTACGAGTTAAGTAAGCTGGGTTGTAGTACTTGTCATCTAGCGCCGCCTCGGTCACCTCTTGATACTCAATCACGGTCTTTTTCGCAGGTTGGATCTGATCAAGTAAGGTCATAGCGATGACACGTGTTTGGCCATCGCGCTCCCCTTGCGTAAACCAAGCTTGTTTCGCCAACTTCCCTGAGCGCAGATAAAGATCCGCTTTAACCGGGAAATCGTTGGCTTGATTGAGCCACAAATCGATTCGGTGATAACTCGCCCCTTGAGTGGTTGCCTGCAGTTGCAGATGATTGGTTGCGATTTGTTGCCCTTCAGATTCAACCATCTCAGTTTTGACTAGGCTCGGTTGATAGTCTTCACTCCAAGTTAAGGTTGAGATATCCCCCACCGATGCCTCGCCTAGCAGTTTCTGCATTGGCGTAATGCGAATTGGGCGGCGACTTTTTGGCATCACTAGCCAGTAGTTATCACCAAGCATCAGCATTTTCTGCCCTGCCTCGACTTGCGACTTGAACAAAACTAGAGATTCTCGGTTTGGTCGTGTGTAGACGCTGTATTGACGGGTTTTGTCTAATTGCTCGTTCTCGTACAAACTCACCAATGAAACGACTTTTGCCGACTTAGATTCTAAGCGGTATTTATCAGCATTCTTGACCATCTGCTCAACATCATTGGCATACGTAGTTGAGGTGACTAATGCACTCAACACTAATAGAGATTTAATTCGATTAAACATAGATAAGTGCCTCAGTGATTGGTTTCTTAACCCCTTTTGATGCCGACAACCATGCAGCAGCTACGCAGATCAACAGTACGCCTAGCGCCGTTGCGGCAAATAACTCAGGAGAGAAATAAATGTTCAATGGGTAACCGTCGCTACGCCCTGGTGGTGGTGGCATTTGCACATCAACCACCATCAACAGTCCGCTGGTTAACAGGCTCAAAAGTCCGCCGATGGCTGCTCCAATTAAAGCGAGCAAAGCTGACTCTCTGACAAAACCTAAAACAATCTCTCGCGGGTAGGTTCCAAGCGCTGATAGCGTGCCAATCTCACGAGTGCGTTCTGTCACCGACATGGTCATGGTGTTGAAAAGCGCAACAAAAACCACCATTGCCATCACCGCGCCCATAATGCCAAAGATACGGTCATACAAGTCTTTGACTTTGGTGTAAAAGAAGGCACGCTCTTGCCAAGGCGTCACTTCAACCGCTTGTGGTAAGTCAACTTGAGCCAATACCTGTTCTACCCATGATTGCATTGTGTCAGTTAAAGCCGTGTCGAATAAGAACACCGATAAGGTGCTGACTTTATCGCTAGATAAAAGCTCTTGCGCCGAAGTCACGTGAATATACAGCTGACGCTTATCAAGTTCAGGCACGCCTGTTGAGTAGATGCCGCGCACTTTATAGTCATACGCATTTAACGCGCCATCACTGGTGGTTGCCAATAACGTCACCCAATCACCCGGCTTAACACTTAAGTTTCTGGCTAAATCGACACCTAACATCACTTCTGGCTCACTTGGGTCATAACGTGATGATTGAGGGCTAGATAGCGTTTTGCCATCACGCACATCAAGGAACGGCCCTTTCATATCAAACTCTCGTTCATTCACGCCAATACCGACAAAGATGGTTGATTTACTGCCATTAGACACTAAACCAGTAAAGTCGATTCTCGGCTGCACGCCGCGCACGTTTTGATTGGCGATAAGCTGTTGGATAATAGTTTCTGAGCCTGCTAACCCATTCGCGAGAGGCATCTCTTCATCTTTCTCAAAGTAGTCTGGCTGACTGATAGTTAAATGGCCAGTGTCGCGCGCCGTCGACTCTTTCAGTGAGTCATAGGTATAAAGACCAAAGCCACCCGCTGAAGTAAGAGCAAAAATCGCAATCGCTATGATCAAGATGGATAAGGTACTACGACGTCCGTTTCTCTTAAGGTTGAGAAAAGCAATGCGTAGAGAATCTGGAATTAACTTGCCCATTTGATAGCCTCCCCATTTATGCGGCCATCAACAAGATCTATCGAGCGGTCACAGTGCAAAGCCATACGCGAATCATGAGTTGCAACCACAAAGGTCGTGCCCATTTGGTGTCCCAAGTTTTTCATTAAATCAATGACGATTCCTGCTGTGCGACTGTCGAGGCTAGCAGTGGGTTCATCGGCAATCACAAGTTGCGGTTTATGAACCAAGGCTCTCGCTATCGCTACTCTTTGCTGCTGACCGCCAGAAAGGTTATCTGGCCTATGGTCTTTAAACTCCGCTAATCCCACTTGTTCTAGCAGTTGGCTTGCTATCATTTTTTGCTCTTTGGCTGAGTAGCCATTAAGCATCAATGGATAGGCAACGTTTTCCCAAGCTGTCATAACCGGAACAAGGTTGAACTTTTGAAATACAAAGCCTAACTGAGTTCGACGTAACAATGCCGCTTGCTTAGGATCTTTTGGGTAAGCCTTGCCTGATAGTGAAATTTCTCCCTGATAATCCATATCAAGTAACCCTAAGATATTGAGTAATGTACTTTTACCTGAACCTGATGGACCGCAAAGAGCAATCATCTCACCTTGCTTGATCTCACCGCTGACTTGATTGAGCGCAGCGACTTGCTGCTGGCCCATTTTGTACTGCTTACTAATCTGATTAAATTGAATCATAACGCCCCCCTTAAACAGCTTTATCGACAATCGCTTGGGCTTGAATTGTCATTGGATGATTGGCATTGTGTGCTTGCATTTCAGCGAGCCATTTTTGTGCTTGAGGCTTATCTTCTGCACGTAAGGCAGCCTGAATAGCGTAGATATACACCCAAGCGATGGCATCGTAATGTTGAGCAGAGAAAGACTCATCCGAAAGAAGATCAAGGAAAATGTCATAACCGCGTTCAAAATGGTTAAACATGTCTGGTAAAGACGTAAAAGTTGCCCCTGCGATTGATTTCGCCAGTAACGATTCAGGTAGCCCCTGACGAATCTGCTGGCTTTCAAGTGGCACCGGTTGGCTATTGAGTAAATCGAGACCCTTACTGATTGTTGCAAGGCCCTGCTCGGTATATTTCATCTTATTCCAAGGCATAAACGCATCACGCCCCATCAGCGTTTGAGTACTACCCAAATACACCAAACTAAGCGGGTCTGCACCGTCACTTTTGATTTGCTGCTCCAATTGCTGATAAACAATTTCAACCTTGTCCTCATCGCCTTCTGCAGCCAGATTGTACTGAGCAATAATGGCTTCTGAAGGGGCGGCAATCGCGTGAGTGACTGTCAGTAAGCCGACTGTAAATAGACTAGCTAATGTATTGGTTTTCATCTGAATCTGTCCTTGTCCGTTTTGATGCTTTAACAATACTGCGGACAAAAACAACACGCTGATGATTGCGATAAACGGGCAATTTAGAGCGTGAATGGAAGAAATATGGAGTGAATGGTGTTAATTGTTTAACTCATCGCCGTGCAGATATGGCAATTCGTCACTATGATCGTTAAAGTAGCCGGTAATTTGCGGTGGCTCCTTGCAGATCAGGAGCAGAAACAAGAGAACATCAAGATGATTAATGACGACCGAATTATTTCGGATTTGGCAGAGCTAGAATCGTTTCTAGTGGCTGTTGAAAGTGGCATGCTGGGTCTAAACAATGCGGCAGGTATCGTATTGGCAACAAGTAATGCCGACGGTCGCCGCTTTGTTGCGGTATTAGACGACAACAACCAACTATTATTAGGCCGTTGGGTAACCGAAGAAGTGTTCCAAACGGGCCAAGACTTAGTGAAAAACGGTCCAAAACGACCACACTAAACACATATGCAAAAAGGAGCTCAAGTGGCTCCTTTTTCATTACGGTCTATGTAACTATGCCTTCATAGAGGTGGTTATTTTTGCACAGGCGTACCTTCAGCATTTGAAACAACAGCATCAATTTGAATCAATGCGCCCGACTGAATCTTTTCAACACCAAACACTGTTCTTGCCGGTAGATTGCCGTTAAAGAACGTCGTGTATACCTCATCAACCATATTCAGATCTGCCATGTCCGTTAGCTGAATATTCACCTTCACCAAATCATCCATTTCATGACCAATGCTTTCAACGATGGACTTAATGTGAGTTAGACATTGCTTCGCCTGCTCGCCAGTATTGCCTTCAACAAGTTGCCCTGTTTGTGCATTTACTGGAAGCTGAGCTGAAATATGGTTGTAGTGAGAGAAAGCAACAGTTTGCGTTGAAAGCGTGCTAGTCGGTGCTGAATCTGTATTGCTCGCGCGAATCACAATCCCGTGTCGATCTTCTACTTCTTGTGGTGGTGTACCATCGCCATGAGAGATCACTGCATCAATTTGAACCAAAGCGTTCATTGGCAAGCCCGCCGCTTGGGTAACTGTACGCGCTGGAACATAAGCTACACTGCGAGCGATAGCCGAATCAGGGAAGAAAGTCATGTACACTTCATTCACTAGCTCGATATCAGCGAGATCACGAACCTGAATGCCCACTTTTACAATGTCATCAAACGGCACATCAATACTTTCTAACACTGTCTTTAGGTTACGTAGACATTGAGCGGTTTGAGCTTTAATTCCACCTTCAACTAAAGCACCTGTACTAGGGTCAATTGGCAGCTGCGCAGATAAGTTGTTGTAGTGCGAGAATGCAACCGAGTGAGTCGATGTAGTACTCTTAGTTACGCTATCGCAGTTTCTTGCCTGTTTAAGCAAAGGACATGGTTCTTGAGGTTGAGTACCTTCTCCATTAGAGATTAAAGCGTCAATCTGGATCAGTGCATCACTGTTTGGCAGTTCAGCCACTGCAGACACTGTTTTAGTTGGGAAGTATTCAGTAAAGAACGTCGCCATCACTTCATTTACGGCTTCTGCATCATCAATGTTCTTGAGGAATACATTAACTTTAACTACATCATCCATCACATGCTCAATGCTCTCTACGATAGATTTGATGTTGTCAAAGCATTGCTTAGCTTGTGCCTTAATGTCCCCTATCACCAACTCACCGCTTGTAGGGTCAATCGGCAGCTGTGCCGAAATGTTGTTGTAGTGTGAGAAAGCAACGCTTTGCGTAGAAAGTGCATTGATTGGCGCTTGGTCTGTATTTCGAGATAGCTTAATGATCTTACCGCTCATGATGATAGGTATCCTTATAATAGATTTGTAGGGTATTTTGATAATTATTATTTAGGGCTTATCTTTCTAAGAGAGCTGATGGTAATTCAAGGCTATTTTCATGAGTGTGATGAAATTCAAAATTCAATTTCACTCGCATCCCTGCACTCCTTGGATAATTAGTCATGGCAAGATTAATTATCCAAAGAAGCTAGGCTAAATCTCACTATATTTCTTTAACAAGCGTATTCATTCTCTAAAAATGAATATATAGCATTTAGAAAACAGCGTTTATTTAGGGTGAAATATTCAAATGTGATGGGGGCTTCACAACATACTGAATAAACTGGCTACTACTAGCCTTAACAAGTGCTTTGATACCCGCTTTTAGTGAATAGATTTGTAGATGAAATATTATAGAAACAAAATAGCCGACTTTGGGTCGGCTATTTAAACAATCTATCTACATTCATTTTAAGAATCTAACAAGCAGTTCAGGGATAACCAAAACATCTCGCTTATTTTGAGAAAAAAAAGAGTCAGCCGAACGTTCTAGAGCTAAGTAAAACAATTTTAGATAGTGACGTTTACTCGTCATCCCCAAGCTCACAACACATGAGCTTCACTTCAAATGCCTGCCGCCATCGAGGTGCAAAGTTCTTCCGGTCATGTAGTGGCTGCCCAATAGAAACTTAACGCCATCAATCACTTCTTCAAAACCCGCCTCTGTGGGAATCAGGGCTTTTTTCAGAGCTTTAGTCTTGTATGCCTCGTCATCATGATCATTAAATTTAAGCAATGCTGGAGAGATAGTATTAACCTTCACCTTGGGAGCCAGCATCGCTGAAAACGAAAGCGTCAAGTTGTTGAGTGCCGCTTTACTTGCAGCGTAAGCTATGTGTTTTTTACTGCCCTTTTCGGCAACGTAATCACTGATGTGTATGATGTCCGAGGTTTTATCGTCAGATGTCAGTTGTTCTTTAAGTATTAGATTGAACAGGTAAGGTACAGTTGCGTGAACCGTCATCATCTGATTCATGATTTGTGGTGCGTTTTCACTAGGGTTGTTCTTGTTCTCCGGTTTCCAGTCGGAAGCATTGTGTATAATGGCTCGAAGTGTCTTATATTCTTGGCCAACGTAATCAAGAAAACCCTCTAGACTGCTCTGTTGATAAAAGTCTACCTGTTGCAAGTCTGCCCCCCTCTCACGGAGCTGTTGTAGTTGAGGGTAGTCGCTGCGGTAGGTGCCAACCACTTTGTATCCGTCCGATAAAAGTCGCTGCGCTAGGGCGAAGCCTAATCGCTTTCCCACACCGGTTATTAAAATCGTTTCACTCATCTTAAAAACTCTGCTCTAGTTTGCGGGTTAGTTTTAAAAATACCACCGAGAGCGGTTGTTGAGGTTTCAGAGTTTGCATCCATGACACCTCTGGATTTAACGCAGTAATGAGTTGCTTTAATTGTCACAGCGACATTTTCGGTTTCGACTAGAGTCTGTATCGCAACTAGGATTTGCTGAGTAAGACGTTCTTGGACTTGGGGACGCTGAGCAAAGAATCGAACAATACGATTTATTTTAGATAGCCCGAGAATTTTGGACTCGGGGATATAAGCCACTTGTGCTAAGCCATCAATGGTAATGAAGTGATGTTCACACGTCGATGTTAAGTCGATGTCCGATACTTTAACCATTTCATCAACCGACATTTTATTATCTATAACACTGATTTTTGGGAAGTTGTTGTAATCAAGCCCCGAAAATATCTCATGAACGTACATCTTTGCTATGCGATGAGGTGTTTCAGCGAGACTGTCATCGGTTAAATCCAGTCCAAGCGTACTGACAACTTCTGTTAACAATCCTTTGATGCGATTGTACTTCTGGTCACTATTCATTTCGCTCGATTTCATCGGGGTTTCAAGCCCTCTTGCGAGCAAGGCTTCTCTTACTTTTTCGGCTTCTGTGGTTAGCATTGACTCGCTCCTTGTGAGTTATTGTCCAGGTCTGCTTCATAGCTCAGGGTGAGCGAGACGGAATCGGCAAAACGCAAAGCATGAGGCTTATCAATTCTCACTTGAGCGTATCTTACCCAAGAGTGATCGATACAAATACCGAGTACGTCGCTGGTTAACTTTTCTAAAAGCAGAAATCGTCCAGATTCGACGTGTTGAATAATTTTTTTGCAGATATTTTTGTAGTTAAGTGCGTTATCCACATCATCAGAAAGACAAAGGTTGTTAGCGGGGTAATGAATTTCCGCATTTATTACGATGTCTTGTTGCTTGGTTTTTTCTTCTTCGTTGAAGCCTATGTAGGTTCTTAGTCTGAGATTTGTAATAGTAATAATGGCATTGTGATTCATAACAATTTCCAATCCTTGAAGGTAAGATAAGTTACGTGCCTGTGAGAAGAAAAGATCAATCAAGCTCCGGCGATTGCGAGGTCGGATGTTCTTTTCAAAGCCACTGCTAGTGCTGAACTTAAGACATTAGTTCGGTTTTCTGACTCGTCTTATCGAAGTTATTCCAGATTTGTTGAAACGAGATATTTAGCGTTGGGTGAAGCTCATGCGCGGCGAGATCGACTAATGGTCGAAGCACAAAGGCGTACTCGGTGATTTCCCCCCGGGGCAGTTCTACTCCATCGATAATGCCTACTTGATTACCATAAAGAAGGATATCGATATCCATGGTGCGTGAGGCATATTCTTTAGCCTTACGTTGGCGATCATTCTCCAATTCGATTTGATGTAGAACCTTGGCCAGTTCGGCGACTGGGAGCTCACATTCAAATCCAACGACTAAGTTTAAGAAGTTGTCTCCTTCGAAACCCACAGGCTCGCAATCGTAGATATTAGAAACTTGCAGAGGTGAAAAGCGATTACTCAATGCTTTGAGAGATTCTGAGATATGATGTTCGCGATTGATGTTACTGCCGATGCTTACATAGACTGTGGCCATATTATTTGCTTCCTTTTTTAGTAGCCTATACGTCCAATTCGTCAAGAAGATCAGTTATATATCCTTTTAATGCTAGGAAGATAAATGAGTCAGCCTGACGGTCTGACTCTTTTGAATGAAGGCCAAATAATATTGTGGGAGAGAGCGGCAAACTCTGGCAGATTACTTGGGCTGATGTCCCGTCTTCTTCGCGAGTTCTTGCATCGCCTCGGCGAACGTTGTTGTTCCGCCTTTCGGTTTAACTTGTACTACTTTATAGCCCATTTTTTCTAGCGTTTGGCGCTCTGCCAACACTTCATTGTCGTCGTGCTGGCTCCCCAGAGCAGGTTGATGAATGTAACACCCCTCTAGTTGACCATCTTCGACCAGTTGGTGATGTTTCAGTGCATTGATATCGAAATTCATACTACGTCTTTTATATATGGAGATTTTCTATGGCAAGTTACATACGCTTTAGCGGCTTAACAACCGTGTCTAAACCTTCAATTTTTAGCGCGAGGCAAAGTTTTAGTAAGTCACCTAGTTCCCCTTCCGGGAAGCCTTTTTTATCAAACCACAGTAAATACTCTTCAGGGAGGTCAATGAGTACTCGTCCTGCGTACTTACCAAAAGGCATCTGCATTCTTGCCAGTTTTATTAGGTTCTCTTTTTCTAGCATGGGTTCACTCTACAATCTTTCTGAGCCATTTAGAATAGCAGCTAATCTTTCACGACAATTATAATTTAAGAAGGCTGGACGCAATGAGCGTATTCTACGATCACTTGATTACCTTCTATATAAGCATTTTGGATTTCACCATCAACCGTCATACGGCTTTGTAGGTAGACGACTTTTGGTGCGCCACTGTTATGGCTTTCTTTTAGAGAAGGAACAACATTATGCGGCTCCAACTGAAGTAAACGACAAAAATTGGTCACAAACTGCATTGTTAGTTCAGCCTCGCCTCTCAAAACTTGAGAAAACGCCAACTGATTCATGCCCAACTTTTTGGCGAATTCCATTTGAGTCAGGCGCATTTTCGACTTTTGCGACATCCAAGTTTGATAGAGAGCCTCTCTATCCTTTTCAGTAAATTCCATGATAGATCCTTGTGTAAATCGATGAGCTGAATTGTCGAGCTTTTAAGGCTCGTCGTTGTCAAATCTGAGTCAGCCAAAGTCAGCAAGCTGTAGATAAGCAATGCACTCAGTTGCAAACAAGGCCAGATTAATAAACACACAAAAGCATTCATCAGAAAAATCACCAATGCAATTAAGCATCGATATTCAATACGTTACACAGGTATTCACTTCCATTTTTGCAAGATAATTTTGCAAAAAAATACAATTTCGAGAATGTCATTCCACATTCGAATTATTCACATCGATTTTATGTAAGCCTTTGACTACATTTCGCCAGCCTATACATCTTGGCACTTTGGGCAAACTATTCGAAAGGATAGGACGCAAAGCTTCCGGTCTGTCGGTACATCTCGTACCTATGATAGCGGGGTTGCCACTTAGTCTCAGACTAGGTGTACAGATATGCCTTAGTGTCATCTTTTTTGTCAGATAACCAATAAAGGACAAATGATGAACAAACTTCCAAACAGATCTCTTATCGCTTTAGCACTATTGAGTGTGAGTGGTGCAAGCTTCGGTCACGGCTACGTTTCAGCTTACGAAAACGGCGTAGCAGAAGGTCGTGTCGCTTTATGTAAGTTCCCAGCCAACGATACCAATGAGAAAAACACCAACTGTGGTGCAATTCAATATGAACCACAAAGTGTCGAAGGCCCAGATGGCTTCCCTGCGGCAGGCCCACGCGATGGTAAAATTGCCAGCGCAGAATCAGCTTTAGCTGCGGCTTTAGATGAGCAAACAGCCGATCGCTGGGTTAAACGCCCTATTCAGTCAGGTAGTCAGTACTTTGAATGGACGTTTACTGCTAACCACGTGACTAAAGACTGGAAATACTACATCACTAAAGCTGACTGGAATCCTAACCAACCACTGGCTCGTGACTCGTTTGACCTAAACCCTTTCTGTACAGTTACCGGCGGTATGGTTCAACCACCAAAGCGAGTTAACCACCTATGTAATGTTCCTGAACGCGAGGGTTACCAAGTTATTCTAGCGGTATGGGATGTGGGTGACACTGCAGCTTCTTTCTACAACGTGATTGATGTGAAATTCGACGGTGATGGCCCTGTGCTGCCAGAGTGGAACCAAGGCGGTCAAATCTACCCTAGCCAAAACCTCAATATTGGTGACACGGTATACACACGTGTCTTCGACCACAATGGTGAGAATGTATCGTACAGCACTGAGCTGATCATCGACTCAGCAGATTTAGGAATCGCTAATAACTGGTCACACGCCCTCGCAGCTAAGATCAATCAAGAGCAAACTATGCTGCAAGCTGGTCAGTTAAACGCTGAAGGTTCGTTTACACCAATCTACGGCACAAACCCAATTTACCTAAAGCAAGGTTCTGGCCTGAAGAGCGTTGAGATTGGCTACAAGATCGACTCAACCGCACCAGAATATGACTTAGAGGTTTACGGCTTAGAGTCTGAATACATCATTGGTGATACCGCGACACAGCTTGATTTAACACTTGAAGCGACGGGTGATATTAAAACTGAAATGACGGTCTACAACCACCACCGCGAGCCGCTTTCTTCGCACTCTGCAGAGCTAAGCGATGGTCAAGTAGAAGCGGCAACCATGACGCTATCTAAGTCAGAGCCAGGCCACCATATGTTGGTTGTCGTAGTTAAAGATGGGCAAGGCAATGTAATTGAGCAAAATACACTCGACTTCCACCTTGTTGAAGAACAAACTCCACCACCATCGGGTGAGCATGATTTTGTCTTCCCTGAAGGTCTAGATACGTACACTGCAGGCACTAAAGTGCTTGCATCAGACGGAGCTATCTACCAGTGTAAAGAGTTCCCTTACTCAGGTTACTGTATTCAGTGGTCTCCGAGTACGACTCAATTTGAGCCAGGGGTTGGCTCTCACTGGACCAACGCTTGGAACAAAGTAAAATAATCCTTGTTTATGAAGCGATATCAGCGGATGCCAATGCATCCGCTGTTTTGTTTTCCTGATTAAAACCAACTCGAAACTAAACGCTTCAACCAGTCTATTAGCTTTTTAAAGATGCCGCCTTCTTCGACATCTTGCTGCGCAACTAAGGTAGCAGTTGTTACTTCGTTACCTTCAACGCTGTAAATCACTTTACCGATCGGGTCACCTTTACGAATCGGCGCTGTCAGTTCGCCCGCAAACTCCACTTCTGCAATCAGCTTATTCGCATCACCTTTAGGAAGAGTGATCAGTACTGTTTCATTCACACCTACTGCAACGTTATCTACTTCACCCATCCACACTCTGGCTTCTGTTAGTGTGTCTGTCGGTTTAGTTGGTGCGACAGTATCAAAGAATCGGAAACCATAGCTTAGCAGCTGCTTACTTTCTGATTCACGACTCTTTGCGCTACTTGAGCCCATTACCACCGAAATCAGTCGCATGCCTCCGCTGGTTGCAGAGGTTGCTAAGCTGTAACCTGCGCCACTGGTGTAGCCGGTTTTCATACCATCTACATTTAAGCTGCGGTCACGCAACAATCCATTACGGTTGTACTGAGTAATACCATTGTAGGTATACGCTGTCTCGCTATATAACGGATAAATATCAGGTAAATCTCGAATAATCGCCTGACTTAACAGGGCGATATCATGTGGTGTTGAATACAAGCCATCACTGTCTAAGCCGTGCGGGTTCGTATAAGAGGTGTTCACAAGCCCTAGTTTTTGCGACCAGCTATTCATCAAACTAACGAAAGCATCTTCACTGCCTGCGACATGCTCAGCAATCGCGACACTGGCATCATTACCTGATTGCACAATCAAACCACGATAAAGATCCATCAGTTGAACATCCGTGCCCACTTCAATAAACATTTTTGAAGAGTCAGGGAAGTTTTTCGCCCACGCATTACGGCTAATACGAACTTGATCATCGAGGGCAATGTTGCCTCTGTTTACCTCTTGCCCTGCAACATAAGCGGTCATCAATTTGGTTAAGCTAGCAGGATTAAGCTTTTTATCTGAATTCTTTTGTACCAGTACTTCGCCAGTATGGTAATCCATCAAAATATACCCTTTCGCCCCCAGCGCAGGTGGATCAGGAATAATCGTTGGCGCTGCAATCGCACCAAAAGAGAGAGAAATTGTCGAAAGAAGCGCTGTTGCTGTTAGAAAACGCGTAGTCATGATATGCGACGTCTCACTGTGAGTAGTTATAGTCCACTTCAGTATAAACAAGACGGCGTGAGTTTCAGCGGCTCTGAAACCAATCGTTACCATTCCATAAGAATTATCGACATTCTTATGCTCAGATCCCAAATTCAGGCACAAAAAAACCAGCGAATTAACCGCTGGTTTTCATAAATTTACTATCGTTACGCTGCTTTAAGAAGCGCATCTTTCTTTGCCATCAGTTTTTCTCGGTAAGCAAACCATACGTAAGTTGCCACAATTGAGAAGAACAAGTAAGAGAGTGAAAATATAAATGGAGAGCTGATTAAATCTTGTGACAATCCCCATGTTACACCAGCAACGGTCACCGCGATTTTAGCGAAGAAACCGCACAGCAGTAAAACCAGTGCCAATTGCGGGAAACGAGTGCTTCTGAAAGCTAACCAGTAACAACTACCGACTGCAAGAGTCGAAATATACAGCCCAAGCAAGAATGAATGAAGGTGATCAGCTGATGCAACACCTGCGGAAATCGACACCATAAAAATTAGAAATAGCTTCATACAACGCCTCGTACTTCAAAGTAAGGAAAAGCTTCCTTTCATTTTTGCAAACTCATTTTGCACTTATTTTCTCCTTTTTGGTGCCAATTACAAGTGTTAATTTGGTCTAATTATTAACCAAAATATCCCCGCAACTTAAATGTAAATATATCGTTAAGAACTTAATTTGTTTAACATCTTTCCATCAGGGGTTTACAACAAAAACACCAATATTCACGGCTTCTTCCGTTACAATTAGGTAACAATAGTTACATCTGAAAATAAGTTTAAATTTGTGATAATTGTCGCCTAATGTGTGCAGTTTTATATGTTCTGTCGCCCCGCAAATAGAGTTTCCATAACTGCGATGACAAGTAAAAATTACATCAATCAATTAGTGTGAGCTCTACCACTATTCACCCTATTATTGCTCGAATCACACCCTGCGGTTTGATACCTTTGCGCCACAATTTTTTACGTACTACATACCATGCCTTCAGAGTACCGAATTCGTAAGATCGTTGAGATTGGCGACACCCTACACCGATGTGGCTGTGCACCTTACAAGCTTGAAAAATATACGCAATTTTATGCTCGAAAGCATGGTGTTGATCTGATGATTCAGGCAACACCAACTACCGTCAATTATCAATTTCCTGACGATAACAACGCCGTTGTGATGAAGCGCCATCAGCCAGCGTCGATTAATCTCAGTCTGCTGGCCAATACTATTATTCGCATCAACCAACCCAGCTCTGAGCCAGTGCCTGAGCCAGCTGGTTACCCAAAGTGGGTCATCGCGCTTGCGAACATGGGCATCCCCCCGGCTTATCTCATGCTGGTTGGCTCAACCATGGATGCGATCTTCATATCGATATTCCTTGGCTTTATCGTGTGGTGTACGCAGCAAGTATGCCGCGCTCGTCGCTCTATCGCCGCTGAGTTCATCGCAGCTCTACTCACAGGTATTCTGGTTGCTTTCTTCGCTAGCACCAGCGCCGAGATCCCTGTCTGGGCATTGTGTATTGCCGCCATTGTTTTGTTTGTGCCAGGGCTGTCTATAGCCAACTCATTGGAGTGTTTAGCTTTTAATGATCTGGTTTCAGGTACCAGCTTGCTTGGGCAAAGTGCCTTATCACTGATTAAGCTATTTGTCGGGATCGTGATGGGTTTAAATATCGGTGAGTCGATATGGGGGCAAGCAGAACCGTTCAGTTACACCAACGAAGTACCTATTTGGCTGCATATCTCTGGACTATTTTTGATCTCGATTTCATTGGGGATTATCTTCAATGCTAGACCGAAAGATATACTACTGGGTCTACCCGTTGCGATTCTGGGTATGTGGGGACCTTTCTATTTAGGATTTGAAAGTGGTTGGGTTGTCGGCACTTGGGTAACCACTGTGCTTATCACTCTGTATGGTACGTGGGTCGCGAAGAAGATGGATCTAACCGGTTCTATCTATATTGTTCAGGGAATCATTATTCTGGTACCTGGGAGTCGCGTGCTCGTCAGTGCGAGCCAATCGGTATTCGAGCAATCGATTCTTCCTATCCCGAGTATTGGCCTCTCTGCCCTCTTTATGTTTTCGGCCATCGTTGCAGGACAAATTACCGCGTACTCTATTTATTCGCCGAAGATCGAACGCTAGTTAAGGACCCGATAATGAAAGAGCCCTATTCAAACATCGCTATTTAAGCGGCTTTTGAATAGGGCTCTTTGCCTCTATGTTTTAGGTTGCGTTGATAGCTTCCTTTGCCTTTTTTCGATTTCTCTACTCTTACCTTAAACAGCTTACTTGTTACTACCGCTTTGAGCGCGTTATCGTTTATTTGACCTCGACCAAATTCGGTTTGGGTCACCGGTTTATCGTCACTGAACTCAGCAGGACGTTTCTTCTTTGCCATATGGCCTCCATTGTCTATTTGATGCCAGTTTCATCTTTCATACGCTTTAACGTTTCCCTTAAATCGTCTTATCACAAACCAGCTTGGCAAATGTTACACTACTTATAGATAAATCATCAAAATTTTCGAAACTATACCTAGCGCAAATTTCTAATGAAAACCCATGATTCAAGGGCCAAAAGCCCCCTATTGTTATTGACTTAGTTGCACGTGTCTTTAGACTAATCGTCAGCTTGAAAACGGTACTTGTTTACTTTCGCCGTTCCGTTAGATGTATTGATGTCTGTCGTAACGTCGTGCGCAATAGCAATCTCCTTTTCCACGCTATCGATGCCGTATGGCTTTTACATGATCTATCAAGGATATACACTATGTCTAACACTGTAACTGGTACAGTAAAATGGTTTAACGAAACTAAAGGTTTCGGCTTCATTCAACAAGAAAACGGCCCAGACGTTTTTGCTCACTTCTCTGCTATCACTGGTGACGGTTTCCGTACTCTAGTTGAAGGTCAAAAAGTTGAGTTCGTTGTAACTACTGGCCAAAAAGGCCCTCAAGCTGAGAACATCAAAGTACTTTAATTTTTAAGTACTAAAGTTTTACAATAGCCAGCATTACGCTGGCTATTTTTTTATATATAAGAAGTTTTATGGCTCTCAAACCTACAATTTATAAGTTCCGTATTTCGCTTTCTGATACCAATCGCGACCTGTACGACTCTACCCAACTGACTGTTGCACAACACCCGTCTGAGTCAGTTCCTCGTATGATGGCTCGTGTTTTAGCTTTCTGCGTTAAATGGCAACCAGAGTTGGCGTTGACGAAAGGACTATCCACCACTGAAGAGCCTGATCTATGGGTAAAATCTTTGGATGACCAGATTCAACTTTGGGTTGATATTGGCGAACCGTCACTGGACCGTATTAAGAAAGCGTCTCGCCTCGCTCCAAATGTTGATGTGTTCTCTTTCAACAGCAAATCAGACGTTTGGTGGCAACAGATCAAAAACAAGGTTCACCAATACAAAGCCAATATCTACCGCTTTGATCCAGAAAGCATTGAAGCCTTCTCTGAAACTGTAGAGCGCAGTATGGATCTGTCAGTGATGATTACTGGCGAGAGTCTGTTTGTCGACTCTGATAAAGGTTCATTCGAAATCACCTTAGAGCAGTTACAAGCCAATGACTGAGCTAGAACAGCAACTGAGCGAGATTCAAACTGACGCTATTACAGTTGTAGAATCAGATCGAAAGTCGTTCGAGATGTTTATTGCAAAGCATAACGCTCTCTTTAAGCGCGCTTGTGGCAGAAAACCAGATATCGATCCTATTCAGCATCTTTTAGGTGTTCTTACCAAAGCTCATATTGAAGAAGCAAGTCACATCGAGTCTCAAGCTGAATCAGCAGCAGCGATGCGTAAGGTCTTGGATGAGAACCTTGGTAATGAGCATGCACAAAAGTTTGAAGAACTTGGTAGTCGTCAATTCGCTTTGGTTACCCATTTGTGGCTCTACTGCCAAGGCTATTTAAGAATGGACTTTAGCCTCGCCAATGACCATGCTTTCAATTCTGCCACGCTACTTTCAGCGACGACATTCGCATCAACGCAAGAGCTGCGTACCCAGTTCTTAGAAAGCTTTTATCTGGGCAGCGAACGGTCACCTCTTGCAACTAAAAAGCCGTCTAAGCTTATGCTGTGGCTCAAGTCGTTATTTAGCTAGTTCTATAACAGCGCACTAAAAAGGCCCTTCACAAAGGGCCTTTTTCGGTTAATTACAAGTAAGCATGAGGCCCAAACACCTCATAATGAATACGATCGCGCTCAACACCCACGCTTTCTAACTGCTTCACTGCTGCTTCCATAAAACCAACTGGACCACATAGGTAAAAGTCACCATTAGCAATTGGTAGTTCTTTCGCCACTAAAGTCACATCTAATTGGCCTGAGAAATCTGCCGTGCTTTCCGTTAGGTACCAAGTAAACGTTGGCCAGTTGTGATCTAGGGCAAGGTCAGACACCTCTTGTTTGAAGGTGTGCTGCGCAGCATTGTTACAAGCGTAAAGCACTGTGACGTCTTTTTTGCCTTGAGCTGCAAAGGTCTGCATCATTGATTGCATCGGAGTTGCACCAACACCTGCAGAGATCAATACCACTGGCTGACTTTTTTCTTGATAGAAGAAATCACCTGCAGGTGGATATAGGCTTACCGTGTCACCTTCATGAACGTCATCGTGCAGGTGGTTTGAAACCAACCCTTTATATTCACCAATTTCGCGTTTTACTGAGATTCGGTAATCGACCCCGTTTGATTTTTGCGATAGCGAGTACTGGCGGATCTCGTTGTTCTCACCCGCTGATGGTTTTAACTCAATGCCGATGTATTGACCCGGTTGGTAATCTAATACCGCTTGGCCATCTTCAGGAGTCAATACAAAGCTAGTCACAAATTCAGATTCCGCCTTCTTGCTAGAAACGACAAATGAGCGCGTATTTGCCCAACCACCTACGGCTTGTCTGCGCTGCAGGTAAAGTTCACCTTCACGGTCAATAAAGATCTGCGCCAAGAATAGATACGCCGCGGTCCATGCTTCTTCAACTTCTTGAGTAAATGCGTCGCTTGCGAGTTCACGTAGTGTCTCAATCAAGTGATGTCCGACGATTTGGTAATGCTCCGCTTGAATATTAAAGCTAGTGTGTTTTTGGGCAATTCGCTCTACTGCAGAGGTCAGCGCCGCTAAGTTTTCAATGTTTTTCGCATACGCAGCAATCGCTTCAAACAGCGCAACACCTTGGCGGCCTGTTTTTTGATGCGTCATATTAAAGATGTCTTTAAGCTCAGGGTTATGAGAGAACATTCTTTGGTAGAAATGTTGAGTTAATGCCGGCCCTGCAGATTCTAATAGTGGAATGGTACTTTTAACGACTTCAATATGTTGGTTGTTAAGCATTGAGACTTTCTCCTCATTAATTTTTTATTTGTGCACTTCTACTTTTGCACGAACGATGCCAACTTGAATATCCTTGTAAAACACTGGTTTTTCGTCACGTTCCAGTCAATTAAATGTCATTTCGACACATAAGCACCAAGTCATATTGACCTATAAGGTTTGAAATATCTCTCAAACTGTGTTTAATTCTAAATCAACGTTTAATAGCTCTAGTACACCATCATAAGTCATGCAAGATATCTCTATTTCTACGCTAATCGATATGACCATTGGTCTCGCCCGCGGTGACAACGATCAAGATCGATTCAACAGCTTACTCGACGCGATTCGCAAAGCTATTCAGTGCGACAGCGTGGCATTACTCTCATTGCAAGGTGACACGCTCGTCCCGCTTGCTCTTCAAGGCTTAACTAGAGACACCCTCGGTCGCCGTTTTAAAATCGCAGAGCATCCTCGCTTCGCGAAAATTTGCGAGTCCAAGAGTGCAGTCCGGTTCGATGCTGATTCTGACTTACCCGACCCATTCGACAACCTACTGCTCGATTACGAAGGTGACTTACCGATGCACTCATGCATGGGGCTACCTCTGTTTTACGCTGACAAGCTGCTCGGTGTACTAACTCTCGATAGCTTAACCCCTGGTGTATTTGAGCAAATTCCAACCCGCAGTCTTGAAGCACTTTCTGCAATTGCTGCTTCAACACTGAAAGTCGCTCTTGCGGTAAGCCAACTTGAACAACAAGCTAAGCAAATCCAGCAAAAATTTGAAGAGCTCAACGAAGAAGCGTGGGATAGAGACGGCAGTGAGATCATTGGTGACAGCCACTCAATGCAAGCGCTGAAAGCGGATATCGAAGTGGTTGCCCCTTCTAATTTCAATATCCTTATCCACGGCGAAACAGGTGTGGGTAAAGAGCTGGTTGCGCGCAGTCTGCATCATTTATCTCCACGCAAAAAACAGCCTCTGGTTTACGTTAACTGCGCAGCAATACCTGAAAATCTAGTCGAGAGTGAGTTATTTGGCCATGTGAAAGGGGCCTTTACTGGTGCGGACAAATCTCGCTTAGGTAAATTCGCCCTTGCGGATGGTGGTACCCTGTTCTTAGATGAAATCGGTGAACTTCCACTAACAGCGCAAAGTAAGATTCTCCGCGCGCTTCAAAACAATGAAATCCAGCCTGTGGGTCAAGATAAGGTGCAAACCATTGATGTTCGAGTACTGGCAGCAACCAACCGAGATCTGAAAGAAGAAGTGTCAGAAGGCCGATTTCGTTCAGACTTATATCACCGCTTGAGTGTCTACCCAATCACCGTCCCTGCTCTGCGTGAGCGAAATGGAGACATTGTGCTACTTGCGGGTTACTTCCTAGAACAAGCAAGAAGAAAGCTTGGCATCGTGCAAATCAAGCTGGGCAAGGAAGCGCGTATTGAGTTAGCCCGCTACAACTGGCCGGGCAACGTACGCGAGCTCGAGCACGTCATTAATCGCGCAGCATTAAAAGCCAGAGCGAGAGGACGAGGCGGCAAACTGATCACCATCTCGGTCGAAGATATTGGTGAACTAGACTCGATGCCAGATATGCCCATCCCTAGCGAAGGCTTAGCAACTCATTCTTTAGCAGAAATAAACCCATCGTTAGGCTTAAGAGAGTCAACTGAAGAGTATCAACGCCAAATGATCATCACGGCATTAAACAATGCACAATTTAATTGGGCGCAAGCGGCTCGCCAATTAAAGACTGATCGCGCGAACTTGACTCGACTAGCGAAACGATTAGGTATTGAAGTAAGCAAGAAGCATCAAATAAAGCTTAGCTAAGTTTAAGATTGGTCACATCTCAGTTACAATGCGTAACGTAAATGTCACCTTAAAATATAATAATAGGATTGTTATGAAGTTTATCCGCTGGTTCTTAGGGCGCGTAATTCTACTGCTCAACTTTGTCTTTTCACCAAAAGGCGTAAAACGCTCTGCAGAAGATCAACAAGCTGTTGATTCAAAAGCACAATCTCTGGCGTTATACCAGTTTGAAGCATGCCCTTTCTGCGTTAAGGTTCGTCGTGCGATGAAGCGCCAATCAGTCAAGTTTGACTTACGCGATGCAAAAAATGATCATGCCCACCGCTCAGAACTTGAAGCTGGCGGTGGAAAAGTGAAAGTGCCTTGCTTAAGAATCGAAAAAGACGGCGACGTTCAATGGATGTATGAATCTTCAGATATCGTTGCTTACTTGGAGAAAGAGTTCGCATAATTAAAGGAATGTCTATGTCACATGTGCCACTCAACATCCCTCAAATCAAAGCCATCGTTTTTGATCTTGATAATACCCTAGTGAGCTCAGATATGGACTTTCAATGGTTAAGAGAGCAGCTTGGTTGTCCAAGTAATCAAGATCTGCTCTCTTTTATCGACCAAATTGACTGTCAGAAAACTCAAGCCAATGCGCATTCATTGGTTCTTCAACACGAACTTGAAGATGCCGAGAAATCCAGCCCAATGCCGGGTTGTGAGTCCCTTCTCAACTTCATCAGCAGCAACAATCTTCTGACTGCCGTTATTACCAGAAACTGCTCTGAAGCGGCTAACACTAAGCTCTCTCACAACAAAATAGCCATTCCTAACGTTATTACGCGTGAGCACTTCCCACCTAAGCCAGCTCCCGACTCGTTACTCTTCTTAGCCAATGAATGGCAGCTCGAGTCGAATGAGATCCTTTATGTTGGGGATTACCTATATGATCTGCAAGCGGCGTTCAATGCAGCAATGCCTTCGTGCCTCGTTACGCATGGAAAACACACGCCATTCACCGCTCATGCCTCACTCATCGTTGAACATCTAAATGACTTAGAAGCCACCATTTCCAAGCATTACTGATTCTATGAAATACACTAGTTCTCTTTGATGAATAGCTCGACGTTGTGTAAAAAAAGCTTGATACCGCCAACACTTATCAACCAGCGAGACAAGATATGTCAAACAATAAAGTCCTCGTATTATACGCTCACCCTTCTCCTGGGCGTTCTGAAGTCAATCAGCATCTTTTCAATACGGCCAAAAAGGTTGAAGGCGTTACGGTTGTAGACCTTTATTATGAATACCCAACCTATCAAATTAATATCGACAAAGAACAGCAGCGCTTGTTAGAGCACGATGTGATCATCTTTCAATTTCCACTCTACTGGTATTCAACGCCTGCGATTTTAAAAGAGTGGCAAGATTTAGTACTCGAATACGGATTTGCTTACGGAAATGACGGTACCTCATTGCATGGCAAAAAATTCTTATGCTCGCTGTCAGCCGGTGGCAAAGCTGAGGCTTACCAAACCGATGGCTACAACCACTACACCATTCGCGAATTACTTCACCCGCTTGAGCAGATGGCAAGCCTTACAGGTATGAAGTATCTCGCGCCATTTGCGCTGTTTGGTGCACGCACCGCGCAGGCCGATGGACGTGTCGAAACACATGTCGACAATTGGACACGACTACTAAAAGCACTTGTCAATGACCAAGTCGATTATGAGCAAGCCAATAAGGTAGAGAAACTCAATCACTACGTCGACACATTAGCGAAAAAAGAGGCGCAGCTATGACCGGTTACTTCCTACAAGCATTCATTTACTTAGCGGCGGCAGTCATTGCTGTTCCTATCGCTAAGCGCTTGGGGCTCGGCTCTGTATTAGGCTATCTGATCGCTGGCGTCGTGATCGGCCCTATCATAGGTCTCGTCGGCGAAGAGACCAACACCATCCAACACTTTGCTGAATTTGGTGTGGTTATGATGCTGTTCTTAGTGGGCTTAGAGCTTGAGCCGAAGATGTTATGGTCGATGCGTAATCGCTTAATTGGTTTAGGCGGACTTCAGGTTGGTGGCACTGCCGCCATTGTCATGGCTATCGCCCTCTACTTCCAACAACCTTGGACTATTGCTCTGGCTATAGGTCTGATCTTCGCCCTTTCGTCGACCGCTATCGTACTGCAAACATTCAACGAAAAAGGCCTCAACAAAACCGACGGCGGCCAAAATGCCTTCTCAGTACTGTTGTTCCAAGATATTGCTGTGATCCCAATGTTGGCGTTTATTCCGCTCTTGGCACTTCCAGAGTTGGTAGAGCAAGCGCAATCTGCAGTTACCACCGCGTCCGATCACCACGAAGAGCTTAGCCTTGTGGCAGGCTTACCCGGTTGGGCTTACGGCTTAGTTATCATTGCTTCAATCATCGGCTTAGTCGTCGGTGGTCATTACTTAAGTCGGCCTCTGTTCAGGTTTGTTGCCAGCTCTGGGCTACGTGAGATCTTCACCGCAACGGCGCTAATGTTGGTCGTCGGTATCGCTGCTTTGATGAGCTTAGTTGGCTTATCTCCTGCACTGGGGACCTTTCTTGCGGGCGTTGTACTGGCTAACAGTGAATTCCGACACGAACTCGAATCCAATATTGATCCTTTCAAAGGTCTGCTACTCGGTCTGTTTTTCATCACCGTAGGGGCTGGGATTAACTTTGGCATTCTGTTTGATGACTTTGCATTGATCATCGGTCTCACTCTAGGCGTTATGTTGCTTAAAGCCGTTGTCCTTTACGCCCTTGCGTTTATTTTTCGGATTAAAGGCAGTAACCGTTGGCTATTTACTCTCAGCCTTGCTCAAGCCGGTGAATTTGGTTTCGTTCTACTGAGTTTTACCATGCAAAATCATGTTATTCCTCAAGAGATTGCGCAGACTTTGTCACTGGTGGTTGCATTGTCGATGTTCCTTACTCCAGGGCTATTCATTCTATTTGATAAAGTCATTTTGCCGAGATTTGAGCAGCAATCCAACGAGCGAGAAGCGGATACCATCGAAGAAAAAGGCACCGTTATCATTGCTGGCATTGGTCGATTTGGCCAAATTGTAAACCGCTTACTCGTGTCGAATGGTGTTCATACCGTGGTCCTTGACCAACAAGCCGCGCAGGTGGATGTTGTTCGCCAAATCGATACCAAGGCCTACTTTGGTGATGCAAGTCGTCCAGATTTGTTGCATACCGCAGGGATTGAAGAGGCGTCGATGCTGGTGATTGCCATTGATAACAGAGAGACTTGCGTGGAACTTACTAAGTACGTAAAACACAGTTATCCTCATGTTAAGGTTCTGGCTCGTGCATTCGACCGAGGTCATGGTTATCTACTTCGCCAAGCGGGCGCCGATATTATTGAGCTTGAAACTTACCACTCTGCTCTTGAGCTGGGTGCACACGCAATGCGCGAATTGAACTTCCATCCATTCCACGTCGAACAACAAAAATCCGCCTATAAACGTGTTGAGGACAAAAAGTCCGATATGCTTTATCACGCGTGGGAAGACGATTCGGAAAACGAACGCTTCGACAATAACTACCGAAAACTCTTTATGCATATGGAAGAGCATATCAAGTTAGCGATGCAAACCGATCGTTCAGACCGTCATGAAAGTGGTGAACGAGGATGGACACCGCCTCCAAGAGGCTATGCAGACGACTTTAAGCAAGAGTAGCGCTTGCGCATGATTATTTAGCCCCCCCCCTTGAAATCGGGCGTAATGGCTACGATGTATGTGAAACAATAGTAAACCGAGGCACCATTGCCTCGGTTTAACTTTAAGTTCAGTCGAAAGACCTTAATTCAAAAAGTGGCTATGACTTCAACAACACAAGACCCAACGCATTCTTTAGGGAAGCAACTATTCAAAATGACTTGGCCAATGCTGTTTGGTGTACTCTCATTGATGAGTTTCCAACTGGTAGACAGTGCCTTTATCGGACAACTCGGCGTTTTGCCTCTCGCCGCTCAGGGCTTTACCTTGCCGATTCAAATGATCATTATCGGAATTCAGGTTGGTCTAGGCATCGCGACCACTTCTGTGATTGCTAAAGCGATTGGTGCTAAGCAAGAGCGCTATGCCAAACAGCTTGGTGGCCTTGTCATTACAATGGGTAGCGTCGGGGTCGCGCTGTTTTCGGTGATTATCTATGTGGTCCGAGAACCGATTCTAGGGCTGCTTAGCGCGCCAGAATCCATACTCCCGATCATTGATAGTTACTGGATCTACTGGCTCGCCAGTTCATGGACTGGTGCTGTGCTCTATTTCTTATATAGTGTCTGTCGGGCCAACGGTAATACCATGCTGCCAGGAACCATGATGATGGTGACCAGCGCGCTCAACTTAGTGCTCGACCCTATTTTTATTTTCACTTTAGATATGGGCATCAACGGAGCGGCTATAGCAACCATTATCGCATTCGGCTTGGGTATTCTTTTTGTCGCTCCTAAGGTGACAAGCAAGCATTGGATGAGCTTCGATTGGAGTGATTTAAACGTCGTAAAAAGCCTTCGCTCGATTGGTAACATTATGGGGCCAGCGATGATCAGCCAATTGCTGCCACCGCTTTCATCGATGCTCGCAACAAAACTGCTAGCAAGCTATGGCACGGCGGCGGTTGCTGCGTGGGCTCTGGGTTCAAGGTACGAGTTTTTCGCAATTGTTTCCGTACTCGCACTGACGATGTCAATGCCACCAATGGTCGGAAAGCTGATCGGCGCTAACAACCTTACAGACATCCGTAAACTGGTCAGCATCGCGGTCAAATTTGTACTGGGTTTCCAATTGCTCATCGCCGCCGCCACTTGGCTTGGCTCTCACGGCTTAGCGACTCTCATGACTAGTGAAGGAGGAGTTGAATCGATTCTTAACTATCATCTGATGGTTGTGCCGTTTAGTTTAGGTCCCCTTGGCATCTGTATGTTGATGGTTTCAATCAACAATGCACTTGGAAAATCGTATACCGCACTGACCATTTCAGCGCTACGCCTGTTTGCCTTCTTCTTACCTTGTTTATGGCTAGGCTCACACTTGTATGGCATTCAAGGTCTGTTCTGGGGCGCGTTTATCGGCAATATTTTAGCGGGTGTCTGCGCTTGGTCTATGTACCAAAATGTGCTGAAGCAAGTCGAATTAAAGTTGCAACAAAACTAACAACAGGCGGTTGCATTTTACGTGCGACGAAGATAGTCTAAAAATTCACCATCAGTTGGAATGATTATGACTTTTGTGTTTACCTACCTTTGGCTCCTTCTTCTTAATGCCTGTAGCCGGTAGGTAACACTGCGCCTGGCTACGAGAACGTAGCCAGCCTTCCTTTCTCGTAGCCTCCTCTCTCAAAAAGGATACGAGACGAATGACCGAAAAAACTCACTCCGCCTCTTCAAGCACATCATCTGCCACCCAATTTGGTATTTTGATGGCACTCGCAGGGTGCGTCCTGTTCTCTGTAAAGCCGATATTTATCAAGATTGCTTATCAATATGGTGGCGATGCCACCTCTATCATGACGCTACGAGCCTTCAGCTCACTTCCGGTCTATTTGCTCATATTCCTATTTCTGTGCCGACACAGAGAAAACCGCCTTAACGTTAAGCATTATGGATTAAAAGCTGCGGCGATCGGTGTCATGGGTTACTATCTAGCCAGCTTTTTAGATATCGCATCACTGGCTCATATCTCAGCCCAGCTTGAACGCCTATTGATCTTCCTGTTCCCAACCTTTGTTGTGTTGATCAGTTGGGGGCTGTACGGCAATAAACCCACTCGCACCGTATTATCTTCCGCGCTGATTGGCTATGTCGGGATTGGTTTCATTGTCTTTCATGACTTTAGTGCCTTTGGCTCGTCTGTTGTCTCAGGGAGTTTACTTGCGATCACCTCGGCGTTGGTCTTCGCTTTTTATTTAGTCTGGAGTAAGCCGCTTATTAGCCACTTAGGTAGCTCAATGTTTACCAGTATCGGCATGGGCAGCGCCGGGCTCGCGATTCTTGTTCACCTATCGCTGAGTGATGCCTCTCCGGCTGATTGGAGCACTGAACTGATTACCATCGGTATTTTACTCGGTATTTTTTGTACCGTGCTGCCGTCTTATCTGATGGCTGCAGCAATGGCGCGACTCACCCCAACAACACTTAGCCTAACCAACAATATCGGTCCTGCTATCACCGCCATTTTTGCCGTGATGGTGCTCGATGAGCTGTTTACGATTTGGCATGCTCTTGGTCTTATTCTTGTCGTCGCTTCCGTGTACACACTGAATAAAAAACGCTAAGGCTGATCAATCAATAACGAAATTGCCCTCATTCGGCTTTATTGAAGAACAAGTTCAAATTACTGAGGTGATCTCACTTCAATAAAGTCGTATGATTCGCACTATCAATTTTTCATACACCTACATCATGACCACCAGAAATCATAACCCAATTCAAGGGGCTAGCTGGATGCTTACAGCAGGGCTAGCGTTTGCCATTGTTAATAGTCTTGCCCAAATCGCCAGTATTAATTTTGGCCTATCGTCGACGACTGTCGCCCTTATCCAATATGCCATTGCACTGGTCGTGATCCTTCCTTATTTGAAGACGTTAGGTATTGGAAAATCGCTGCGAACTCAGCACCTTGGTCTGCATGTCTTTCGAGTGTTTCTAGCGGTTATCGGTATCCAACTTTGGCTTTGGGCGCTCGCCTACCCTGTTCCGATCTGGCAAGGTATTGCTTTGCTGATGACATCACCACTGTTTGCAACCGTAGGTTCAGGCTTATTCCTCAAAGAGAAAGTAGGCCCTGCGCGCTGGGCAGCAACGCTAGCGGGCTTTGTTGGCGCAATGATCATTTTAGAGCCATGGTCAGAAGAATTTAACTGGGCGACTTTGCTACCTGTGGGTGCCGCCTTTTTCTGGGCCTGTTACTCGCTGATGGTAAAAAAACTCTCGTCTGACGATTCTCCTTCAACAATGGTGGTCTACCTTCTTATCTTAATCACTCCATTTAATATCTTGCTTGCGCTACCTGACTGGCAGATGCCAAGCGGCGGAGAGATTTGGCTAGTTCTGTTGGCGGCTGGCGTAATGACAGCCTTGGCTCAGTGGGCTATTGTAAAAGCCTACTCAGTCGCAGATGCCTCGTTTGTTCAGCCATTTGATCATGCCAAACTGCCATTGAATGTACTCGCAGGTTGGGCGGTATTTGGCTGGGTTCCACCGGGACGATTGTGGTTAGGCGCAGCGATCATTATTGCTTCAGTCGCGTTCATTACTCGCTGGGAAGCAAAAAAATCACAATAGCTGAAAGATAAGCCATCTGACGCCGTTCTAATTAGTCATAGGCATTTAAGGAGAGCAATCTATGACAAGTCCAATAAAACTAACACTCTATAAATGGGCTGGTAGCTGGGGACCATTTAAAGTAAACATTCCATGTGGAGAATGTACGTTAACCAAAGATATCCTTGCTGATACCTTTGATAATGAATTGGCCGGTATCCCAATCGAATTAGAAGTGAAGGATTGGCTCTCTCATTGGTGGGAGCCACTTAAAGTTGGCGCTTGGCATGCACCGATCCTGATGATCGAAGGTAAAGTTGTTAGCCAAGGCGAAGCACTCAACCGCGGAGTGTTAGTTCAATCGGTAATCCAAGAGTGGACAAAGCGCGACACACTCAAAGGCAATATTGTCTATGGCAAAGCCACCTGCCCTTATTGTGTTAAAGCGAAAAAAATATTGGATGAGGCAGGCATTGACTATCACTACTATGATGTGGTTAAAGATAGCGCTGCACTATACCGAATGATCCCTGAGGTTAAGGCAATCATCGGCGAGAAAACCCCGGTAACCGTGCCGCAAATCTGGTTGAACGGTCATTATATCGGTGGTGCAGATAATCTCAGTGCATGGATTGAAGAAAAGGGGCTGAGCACAGTTCCCGATAACGTCGTGTCACTTTAGTCCATTCAACAAAAATTAACGCACACAACAAAAAGCCCCGCTGAAATCAGCGGGGCTTTTGACTAAGCTCGTTACAAATCGAGATTAGAAAAATCCATTTCACATTACGCTTACTTCGCCAACTTCTTCATCATTCGCTTAATAAAAGAGGCTTTCTTCGCTTTAGGCTTACCATATAGTGCTTCGTGCATAGCTTGCTTAGCGATCATTTGACCAATATAAGCATTGCCTAGTTCGTGATTCATGATTGTCTCCTAAAAATAGGAGTGTGATTTTAATCACAATTACCATAAAAACAAGAACTATATCACATTACTAAGCGCGTTTTGGCTGAGTGTAAGTTTTGCCTGCCGCTAGATAAGTATCTTTACGCTTCACCTCAAACATAACATCAAAGAACCACGCAACGAATCGGATCACATCTTCACCCTCATCCATTACATGCTCAACAAACTCTTGCTCTTCACCTTGCTCGTTTTCTTGCACGGTCACATGGTAAATACGCTTTGCGCCATCAACTTCTGCAAGTGCGAATTGACCAGACAAAGATTGCGCTGCTTCTGAAACCTCACCATCTTCAGATGCTTTTAATAGCTCGAGCGCCTGTGGCAAGTTTTCTTTCTCACATAGTAACTTAACTAAAGTTTCAAACTCTTTATGTTCCATCGTTTTCATCTCGATATCTCAATTTTGCGGGCATTGTACCCTCAACTGTCGATCAAGCAAACTCTTGCTGCGCAGTGGATACCTTCTTAGAAGCAATCAAGACATAAGCCATGGTTAACGCAGCGATCAAATAAAACACCCCCATCGCGAATTGGCTCTGTACCCAGTATTCAACCAAATATCCGCCAAATAAACCCGCTAAGCACATTTGAATTGAGCCTGATAGCGCCGACACTGAGCCCGCCTGTCGTTTGTGCGGCTCAAGCAACATACTGATCGACAAAGGAAAAGAAATACCCTGAGCAACCGTTAGCCAAGTAAATGCCCAAACCAGGTTGAACAGTGAAACTGGCGTTACCACCAACCAAACTCCGGCAAAGGTCATAATTCCAATAGCTAACGTCATCAACTGACGTGTAGACAGGTAGCGATTCAAAACATTTAATGTCAGGCTTCCGGCCATAAGTCCTGCTGAAGGAATGATCATCACCGAGCCATACTCTGCTGCGGTCAGGCCTAAGTTATGTTGCAAGATGAAGGGCATCACTGAGAGAGAAACTAAGCTCGTGAGATAACTAATCCAGTTATAACTTGCGCTCGATATCACCTGTTTGTTGGTAATGAGTCGTCCATAGTTCTTAATCACATTGCCCACATCGAAACGTGATTTTCCGTAACTCATGGTTTCAGGCAATATGAAATAGCCGAGCGTGAAAATAGCCACTAGATACAACAAAACAAAACTGAATACCGCTTCCCAACCTAGGTAGAACGAGATCCACCCGCCTAAAACAGGTGCCACTATGGGCATTATTGAAGCGGTGACCGAGATGTAAGAGAGCGCTTTAGTCAGTTGAGCCCCCTCATAGCTGTCTCGCAGTACACTACGACCGAGGACAGAGGCACTACCCGACCCCATACCTTGCAGCAAGCGTCCTACCGTCAAAATCGACAAGCTATCCGTGTTAGTAATGCACATCACGGTACCAATTAGGTAAATGCCTTGGCCGATAATAAAGACGGGTCTACGCCCTATCGCATCGGAAAGTGGGCCATAGAATAATTGAGAAGCACCGAAGCCAACCAAAAATAGAGTCACTAAAAGTTGAATGTCAGCTTGGTTGGCCTGTAAAGATTCGCTGATCATAGGCAGAGACGGTAGGTAGATACTCACACCAACCTGTCCTGTCGCAATGATCATCATGGCTAATAAAATCGGGGTTTTCTTCATAGCGACTCCTTAATCAATTATCTATGATTTGAGTGTATATGCGTCCCGATTGAATGATAATATGGCAAAATGGAAAGTAATTAATTCCCACAAAGAAACAATAAGGATGAGTGATGGATTGGATTCAAAGCGTTCATAGTTATATTCGTGTAGTAGATGAGGGCAGCTTCAACGGCGCTGCAAGAACATTGAATACCACCAGCTCAGCCATCAGTAAACGCATTCATTGGCTCGAAGAACGTATTGGCGCGCAATTGCTAAAACGTACGACTCGTTCAGTGACCCAAACTGAAGCAGGTGCCCTATTCTACGAACGCGCCAAAGTGCAGTTGGACGGGTGGCAGTCTATCGTTGATGAAACGCGCTCTGTTTCTGAAACTCCGGTAGGGCTACTGAAAATTGGTGCGACGCTAGCAGTTGGGTCAAAGTTTCTGGTGCAGTATCTCAATGATTTCTTGAAGATGTATCCAGATATCCGCATCCAGCTCATAACGACGACTCCGGGTCAACTCCCAACACTCAGTTTAGATCTCTTTATCAGCCGAGAGATAGAACAGCTCAACTCACTAAGCTTTAAAGCCACCCCCCTTTTCGAGCACAAAGCCGGTTTTTACGCATCACCCGCATATATTGAACAGCATGGTGAGCCAGAGGATGCAAAAGCACTTACTCAACACAATATGTTAGTTTGGGGCGAGCGAACTCAACGAGAGATCACTTTAACAAAAGGACAAAAACTCTCTCTTAGTGGCAATTTTGCAACGACAAACCCTGAAGCTCTATTCTATGCCGCCAAAAGTGGCATGGGGATCTTATTGTCAAACGACGTGATGATCAAAGAAGAGCTCAGAATCGGGACACTTAAACGAATTTTACCTAGTATCACTGCTGATGAGGCTTTGGTGTATGCCTATTACCCGAAACTTGATTACCAACACACTAGAACTAAACTGTTTTTAGATTACCTAAAAGCCCGTCTATCTAAGGAACAATCTCAGTAACAGGCCACGCTAAAACCACTCATGTAATTACTTTTCATTTAAGTTTGCAAGTTTATGCATCTGATACCATATTTAAAGAGTAACCCAACCGATAAATAAGCAACATAAGTTGCGATAATAGTGAGTTACTCGTTATGGCTAGGACACCATCAGTACCAGATACACTAAGTGTGGAAACACTTGGCGAGACATTAAGCTTGGACGGCCTTGAGCTGCTCAACAAAGCTACTTATGAGCTGCACCAATATACGGGCTCGCTTTGCACTTGTGTCATCGAGTTCGACCAGTTTACCCCAAAATCCGCCTTGCTCGCGTCATCGAGTGAGTTAAGGCTGCAACGAAACCACTGTACAACGCCTTTAACACGAACCACTTGGGCATTTGTGACTCAATCCAATCAAGAGTACACGCTGTGTCGCAGTCAGGCCTCTTCGCACCACCCGAGTGAACAATTTATCTTTGATAACAACATAGAAGCCTTTATCGCCATTCCCTTAAAAGCGGCGAATAGTGAAACGTTAGGTGTTTTGCTGTCTACATTCAACCACGAGATAATTGCCGAACAAGAAGAGCTTCTGGTTGAGGGGCACAAACTGTTTGCCAATATCGTCACTCACAATTTACGTGCTAAATGGCTATCCGCTCGTTCAGAGACCTTAGTCGACCAGCTCAGCTATGAAGTCTCTCATGACAACCTAACTGGCCTACTTAATCGCAGCTTCCTATCGGATAAGATCGAACGCCTCAATGAAATGAATATTGACTCGTTCACCCTTGCTTATATTGATATAGACAACTTCAAATCAATCAATGACTTATATGGGAACTATATTGGCGACCAGATCATTAAATTTGTCGCTAACACCATTAAGCTAGCGATTAAAGATAAGCATCTTGCCTTTCGTATCGCCGGCGATGAATTCGCGTTTATTACCCTGTCGGGCGATCCATTCGAAATCTGTCATACCATCATTAAAAACCTTGAGAAAGGCTATCAAGACCCAGCGCACAACATTAAATTCAGCATCAGTATTGGTTTAGCGAAAAGTGCAGGGCCACATATCACTCCAGATCAGATCATACTCAACGCCAGTTTGGCGCTTAAAGATTGCAAGCAATCTAGGCACATTAATGTGCAATGCTACGATACCCATTTAAGCGCACAATACTATCGACGCGCGTTGATCATCGATGCTTTGCGAAATGAGCTCTCAAGAGAAACCATCAGTGATGGTGAGATTTACGTTGTGGCTCAGCCGATAGTTGAGCGAAACAACAAACAATGGGATTACTATGAAATCCTAGCGCGTTGGCAAAGTAAGGCATTAGGGGCCATCCCTCCTTTAGAGTTTATTGAAGCTGCGGAGCAATCAGGCCTAATTGTTGATTTTGGTGAACGTATTGTCGAACTGGCGTGTAAGGCAAAAATCGCGTTAGAAAAAGGATTGGGACACAAAGTCAAATTAGGGCTTAACTGTTCAGCTCACGAATTGAATAATTCTGAACGCTACTTACAGCACTTGCTCGACACTATACAGAGTTACAACTTCACCCCTGAAGAATTCACTATCGAGCTTACAGAGACAGTGCTGTTGTCGCAAACCGATGAAGTCAAAAGTATCCTGACTAAGTTACGCTTGCTTGGATTTACTGTCGCTCTTGATGACTTTGGCACTGGTTATTCAAGTCTCAACTATATTCACAGCTACCCAATTGACTGCATTAAGATTGACTCAACGTTTATCAATAACATGTTGAGCAATGAAACAGCCGAGCGCGTAGTTTGGTTGATCGTTCAGTTAGCCAAGCAATTGGAGGTCAAATTGATAGCGGAAGGCGTAGAGAACCAAGAGGCATTAGAAAAGCTCTATGCAATGGGATGCAACTTAATTCAAGGTTACTACTTTTCGAAGCCTGAGACTCCAGAGCAATTAATTAGCCATTGTTATGAGCGATTAGAAGGGCAGCAAGTTTCTAACGGGTAGTGAAGAACGATTAAACTTGCTGCTAAAAATCAACTTTATAGGTTAGAACGGGACTTCGACTTGCATCATCACGTCACCGTGTTTCTCTTCATGCCAACGATAATCGATTCGCATGCGAGGCTCGCCGGTGTTTATGTCACCAAAGCCAAGGCTTAGCTGTAAACCATGGCTTTTAATCCACTCTTCCGTACCCATACTAGAAAGTTGATCTTCAAGCTCGCTCGGTACCCATACACCCAAACCAATATAATTTGAGGATAAACTTTTGGTTAAAATTGGATTACTGTCATTTTGTAACAGCCATTCTGACCAATAGGTTGAGTAATCCGTTGAATCCTCAACCATATAACTGCTCATTGAGTCTATCGACTTAACGGTATAACCAATACCATCAAGTATCGAAAAGCAGACACCTGGCTGCCCTAACATTACTGATTGAGAACTGGAACTGCTGCCATACATCTCACACGCATTTGAAACAGAAGACAAAAATAAAGCCCCCCATATCAATCCGCCCTTTGACATTCATGCCTCTTATATATCGTACACTAGACCATTTAATAATACTCTTTTTCGGCAAGTTTACGACATACTTTAGACGTTGTGAGGTGAGAAATATCCTTTTTATCAATTAGCGCATTTCGAATATCTGTACTTCGAATTTTTACCTGCTCTGGGCAACTCAATACGCGCCATCTCTCTAGAATTTCGTCTGCTTTGTGAAACTTTGAAAAATTGAAGAAATTGTCTGGACCCATGACGAAAGTAAACTCACTCTCAGGATAACGAGCTTGTAATTCTTCTAACACAGCAAACGTTGTTACGCTGCTTCCCGGCTGATGAAGATCTTCTTCAATCGTAGAGCGTTCAACATTTGTCACGGCGAGATCTTCAATGAAAGCATCCACTAACTCACAACGTACAGAGTACTCAAGCATCTGTTTTCCCCATGCATGAGCAACACTCGGTAGCAGCAGAACTCGATCAAAATGACCAAGAGACTCGATAACGCTCTTATGGCCAAGACTAGGTGGATTAAATGCACTACCAAATACGGCAATTTTGCTCATTGTTGTTCTTCACTATCCGGGAAAACCGCGATCACAGTTTTCTAATTTATTGATTGAGGTATGATATAGCGATGTGACTTTAACACGTTCACTTCAAGTTTCAGAGTTTGGCCTGAGGTAGACCTGTTAAAGTCACTCGTTAGACATACAATTTTAAACCATATTGCTTGCAGGAAGGAAACATAATGGAACAGCTGATTCGCGACGAAATGCGCGTTTTGCCATCAATTGACCCTCATTTTGAAATTACTCGTCGCGTCGATTTTATTAAGCGCAAATTACAAGAATCTGGATGTAAGTCTCTTGTACTCGGGATCAGTGGTGGTGTGGATTCAACGACTTGTGGCCGCTTGGCGCAACTTGCTGTAAACCAACTGAATGAAGAAAGCAACGCTGGCTACCAGTTTATTGCCGTTCGTCTACCTTACGGAGAGCAAAAAGATGAAGATGAAGCGCAACTAGCACTGCAATTTATCCAACCTTCTCATTCAGTCTCCGTTAACATCAAAGCAGGTGTCGACGGCTTACACGCTGCTAGCCACATTGCTCTTGAAGGTACGGGCCTACTTCCAGAAGACAAGGCGAAAGTTGACTTCGTCAAAGGCAATGTTAAAGCACGCGCACGTATGGTTGCTCAATACGAAATCGCGGGTTATGTTGGTGGCTTGGTGATTGGTACTGACCACTCTGCAGAAAATATCACCGGTTTCTACACTAAGTTTGGTGACGGCGCATGCGATATGGCACCACTATTTGGTCTAAGTAAGCGTCAGGTACGTGAGCTTGCTGCAACACTTGGAGCACCAGAACAGCTCGTTAAAAAGGTGCCAACAGCAGACCTTGAAGAACTGGACCCACAAAAAGCGGACGAAGACGCGTTGAACCTTAGCTATGAACAAATCGATGATTTCTTAGAAGGAAAACCAGTCTCTCAGGAGGTGGCGGATCGTTTAGTGCACATTTATAAAGTCACTCAACACAAGCGCCAACCTATCCCTACCATCTACGACTAACATGATGCAGGCTCTATCGTTCAGTCGATAGAGCCAACTCTCTACTCTATTCCAATTGATAATACCGCTAAAAATTGTGACCAACGCAAGCCTAAGCCGCCTACTATCTAACCAAATGTTGACCTAACTAACTAGCGAGCCTGACAGTTTTTCACTACACTGTGTCGGAAAGTTCTCTAACCTTTGAAATAGGCACCCATTTTTGAGCCTATTCTTCTTTGCCTTTTATATATCGACGTAAAATTAGTGTATAAAAATATGGAACAAGATAAATTTACGAATATTTATCGATTACCTACTGCTGTGCAGATTCGTATCGGTAAATGGCAACAAACCTTCAACGGTACTTCCGATCTTGTCATGCACCAAGCTATCGATGTTAGAAACAAGCAGTACCGCAAACCGAATTTTTTTCCTAGTGGTTGGAGTGTCCAACTTTTTGATAAAGAAGAGATTTCAATCACCAATCATGGTAAATATATCCAAACAGCCATGAGGACGATGCTTGACCGTAAAGTCTCTTATAAACGCATTTATCTTTCTCGATTGCCATTAGATGTTGCGGAACCTGGATTGATCGCATTTAAACAGGAATGGATTTCAAAGCACAATCGTGTCGCGCGTAAGTACAATCAAATTAAGAAAAAACAATTTGTTCGCTTTGCAATGGAAGAGGTTGAAACCCTTTACCCTTCGATCCCGAAAGGCGAATTTGACGTTCAGCTATGGAACAAACTGGTGGTGTCTGAACTTGGTAGCCCGAAAAAGTTTGATAACCCATACTTTGTTAAGAAAGCAAAAGTTTAGTGGACGCTTAAGCCCACGTTAAAATGACAGCTGCCAACTCAAAGATAACAACTCAGCCCGAACATCGATGTTTGGGCTTGTATCGTCACTCTTCAGTATTTTTCTAAGATCTCGTCATAGCGACTGTTACCAGACTCATCTTTTTTCTTAAGCATATCGAGACCTCGTTGCAATTTTTCAACGACACTTTTGTCTGTTTCTCGATTAAAGGCAAAGTACACCTGCCCCTCTTGGACAACGTAAACAGGCTCAAATAAGCTTGGATCTATTCCTGCTTGCCGTGCCCACCAGTAGGCTGCTCTTTCTGAGTAGACAAAAAGATCAATGCGTTTTTTCATGAGCTGCTCAGCTAGCACCGTAACGTAAGAGGCTTCTTGCATTGAAGCTCTCGGCACCCCCAGAGCAAGAAGGCTCTGCTCTCCAATGTCATCCCTAATAACACCAATCCGATAATTAGCCATATCTATAGGCTCTTTGATGACAATATTGGCGTCTTTTCGAGCGAGAACGACGACTTTGATATCAAGAATTGGCCCTGCCCATTCAAACAGTTCTTCGCGGTGTTTAGAGCGCGTGGTCGAGAATAGAACCGAGTTACTGTGAGTTAATACCGTTCGATATGAGCGAGCCCACGGCTGAAGGGTAAGCTGGGAAGGAGCCACTGGCTCACCAACTAAGGCACTGGCAGCTAATAAAATATCTACAGAGTAGCCCGAAATTTTATTATCAACTAAATAGTTTGCAGGTGGATAACTTTCCGTATAGAAAGACATTTCTCTTAAATCATTGCCCGAACTAAAAGCAGGAGAAACAGCAAAGTAAGTCGCCACCAAAACGACTGCTCTGCGTAAAGAATCATATAGAGCCACAAGCTCCCCCCTCCTTCGCTGTTGTTTAATACTAAAGTTAGTTCACAGCAGTCAAGTTCTAAAGGGATTCGAGAAATTAAATTAGTTCATTACGGCTCAATGCACGTTTAACACTGGTACACATTTTCCCAAAACGACGTATTTCGTCAAATTGAGGCTCTATGCCCCTATCAAGTGCAGACTCCCAATAGCAAAGATCCGAATCAACCATTTCAAGTAATTTCTTCGGGCACCCAATGCAGCTTCCTTTGCTTCCACAGAAAAACGTCTCAGATTCATATAAAGGCAACGTCGCTTTCACTTGCTCAATGATGTCGCGCATCGCTGTCACTCGATCTGGTTTTCTAGCTGTATTCACTGTTTCTACCCAGGAAATTGAGAGAGCGAGATTATAATCCTCGTTCTCCTTTTGCCAATACCCACAAAGAGTGAGCATCTATTTATTGAGCTCTTACCCACTTAGGTCTCGATAGAGACGGCGCTTTGGCAACGAGGTACACCGCGATTGCAGCACATATAAACCCGAGTACCCCATAAAGGTCAAATGATTCGCCAAACATTAACCACGCTTGAATGGCCGTTGTGGGAGGCACTAAATAGAAAACAGACGCGACACTGGACGCAGCACCGTTTTTCACCATATAGAGCAGTAACAGAACCGCAATGCACGACAACACAACAACCAACCAAACTAACGTCAATATGAATGGCATGCTCCAATCAACTTCCATCGTTTCAAAGCTTGCGGCATAAGGGAAAAACAATAAACCCGCAGCAAAATATTGAACCATCGCACTGCCCACCATATCGACATCTTGGCAGTATTTTTTCTGATACAGCGTACCCAGAGTGATACCAAACAAAGCGACCAAACAGATCGCAATAGCGGCCAGTTTATGTTGGTCAGATTGCCACTCTATCTTGCCCATCAATACCAAGCTAATACCGATAAAGCCAAGCACCAAACCCAACCACTGTGACGGCTTAAAGGAGTGCTGAGCGAAGCTAACCAGTAGCAGTGCCGTCAATATAGGCTGCAAACCTACCAACAATGAACTCAACCCTGCTGGCATACCAAGCTCAATGGCAAGATACGTCCCTCCGAGGTAAAAGCCATGAATTAACAATCCAACGACCGCACTATGGAACAAGCTAAACCGGAGGGGATTAGTATTTTGCCGGGAACTATCTTCGGGACGAACGACCAATTTCGACATTGCATACGATTTAGTTGCTCCAACTTATTAACCAATATGGATTGGAAACAAGGGGTTGCCAAACTTGCTAGTTTTATCCATAGTCAACTGACCTCAACCCAAGGATTGGTTCGTGAGCAATGATGAGCTCCCAATATTGAGGATGCGTTTTTGTCTTAATCAAATTCAATAACTACGGCTGACAAACTCTACTTCTTCGACTTGATGAATATTATTGGTGTAAGAGGCAAGCGCATACATGACATTTGCTAACAGGTTTGCGTAGCGAAAGAGAATTGGCGCTGGTGATTTCTTTTCTGAGTGTTCGACAGCGACAAGAGCACGAACAATTTTCTTCGCTTGAGTCCGACATAAATGCAACTCTGCAGAAATAGGGTGACCTCCAGGCAAGACAAAACCTCGGAAGCCGCCATCAAGTTTGTCTCTTAACGCATTGTAATCATCATAGAGTTCCTTCAATTGCACTTCATCAATCGCAAGCTTGCCACGAACAGAGCCATTGAGATGATACACATTAGGCTGCACGCGACCTAAAATATCACGGCTTAATACATCTAACTCCATTGTCAGCACGAGACCAATGCGGCTACACAGCTCATCGGCAGCAATTTCAAAATCGCACACTGGACTATCTTCATAGATAAACGGGTAACAGATTTCTCCGTGATCTTTGCTAACTGGTCGCATTCCAATCCCAACCTTAACGTCATTATTTAAAAGAAAGGAGCCTAGTGGCTCCTTTAGTATGGGTTAGATTACCTAGAAACAGTGATCAACTAAATAAGTTTCTGATTAAGCGTTAGAAACTTTTTTGTGCCCTTCTTCAAGGTGAACAAAATCAACTAGGTCATCACCTGATACTTGGTACGCTTGACCAAAGCCTTTAACGAATAAACCTTGTTCTGGTTTAAGGTTGAACAAAACGAAATCCTGCAGTTGGCTGAGACCATCAATGATTTCACCAAAACGCTCTTTAAGTTGGTCAACAACTTGCTGCCACTGCTCTGACTCACGCTCAACCACACTTGCAACCGCATCAAAGGTTAGACGCTTACGAGCAAACAACTGCTTCGAAGTGTCCTCATCTTCAATCATCATGATAGAAACGTTAGGGTTCGCTTGTAGGTTACGAGCATGGCGCGCAATCTCAGAAATAAGTACAAAATAACCCTCTTGGTTTTGTACATAAGGGGCATAGCTGACATTTGGTCGGCCATTCTCATCGACTGTCGCTAATTGAAGCGTACGACGATCTTGGCGAAACTCTTTGATTTCAGGGCCTAGACGTCCTTGCAGTCGCTCTTGTTTTACTTGTTGATCCATTTGAATACTCCTGACTTCTTTTATAATTCTATATCGATTAGTTGCTAAATTCTTTCTGCCATTGCTTAAAAGTTGTGACTTGCTCTTCGATAAGCTCGCGCTTATCATTTCGGCCTAAATAAACTTTAAACACGTTATTGCCCGCTTCACAAAAAAAGCCAAAGTAATGGCTCTCTCGGCCCATAAATGGCTTACTGACCAGAGCTATATTCTTAATGTTATCCAATTTTAGGTGGCCATGAAGTTCGCCTTCACGTCCCATTAAGTTGTAGTAACCTCGGGCGACTTTACCTTTAGGGAATGGCGCTTTAACTTCAAAGATCGAGCCGAAAGAATGAACAATCGTCGTCACTGGGCCAAACCCAACCAGACTTTCTAATATCGACTGCGCTTGATCTCCCCCAACAAGCGAAACCATCTCTTCTGGTAACGCTGCCACGGCTTCAAACTCTGATATATTCAATTTTTCCGCAATTTCAGCGGGTAATAGTTTTGGCTCTTGCTCAATCAACTGAGCGATTTGTTGTTTTAGTGCTTCCATCGTTCATTCCATTTAAACCGCCACAGACATTGAGGCGTTTTGTTCTTGATGCTTTAACTGTAATACTTGAATGCAGGCTTGCGCTAAACTGACGGCCCAAAAACGGCCAGCCAACGTTAACGATACATAGTTTTGTTCAATCTCTACGAGCCCTTTGCGTTGCCACTCTTTAAATAACGGAGTTAAGAAGTCAAAGGTAGGCACTCCATGAAAGCTTGGTAAGAAATAGCGCGCCAGTACACCGCTATCAAAGCCAGACTTTAATGCCGCAAAGATGGGCTCTAGAACATGTTGTTTTGTCATCATCGCCACAACCGGGTCGCCTGACTTAACCGCACTCATGTAGTTTTCTAAAGTTCGGTGATTCATCATTCCATAGCCGCCAATATTACCGCCCGCGCCGCAGCCGATGGGGAGCACTTCGGCGTATGTCTTCGCCAACGAGTTATATTGACTGCGCTCGCGGTTATCTCTTGCCCAATGATTCACACTCAGTTGCCGCATATGGTGCTGAGCCATAAACTCTGAACCTAGCTCATACATTGACGCTTTTTCTGCAGACGTTGCCGGAGGGGGAATTCTGCCCTTTTCAACGAGATTAAGCATAGGTGCGTTGCCACCGACCACAAGTTGATAAAGGTCGAGACCATGTGCCCCAGTGGCTAAATAATCTTTCAGATCTTGTTCAAACACCTCAAGGCTTTGATACGGCAAGCCATAAAGGAGATCGAGAATAATTGGCACCTGATCAGTTTGGCTTAGGCGACTGACTCGCTCTAATACCACCTCACGATCATCCAAACGCTTAGCGCTACGTCGAACCTGAGTGTTGAAGCTCTGAATCCCGAAAGAGAATCGATTAAAACCACCCGCTAACGCTCGCTCGAACATCTCATCGCTAAATCGGTTAATACGACCCTCTAGGGTGATCTCACAATCTGTCGCAAGTGGGAAATGTTGTCGGATGGCTTTGCCAAGCCGTTCAACTTGAAGAGGAGATAAGTCTGTTGGCGTTCCGCCGCCAATGTATACCGCGTGAAAGGTGCCAGATTGAGTCCATGGCATGGACGCTTTGAGCTTAATCTCTGCCATTAACGCCGCAAAGTAGTCGTCAACCAGCTTTCGGCTTGCCGCATTTTGGAAGAAATTGCAAAAGGTACAACGGACTCGGCAAAAAGGAATATGAATATATAAGCAGCGTTTATTGTTTTTGGACACTTCACTGCCATAAAGATCATCAAGTAAAGAAACCGTCTGCTCAGGATGGATAGGCGTCGCTATTCCCCCAGCATGAGGGGAGGCTTTTTTAACAAAAGCAAATCGCAATGGATCAGGCGTATTGGCCCCCAATATTGATTCATCAAATTTATAAATATCTAGCATTTCATAAACCTTTCAACGCTTATCAGCACTGGCTTCACGCGCCTATCTCAAAAACTGGACTCGATCATAAGGTGACGATAATGATAATGCAATTGATAATTGATCTTATTTGCATTGTGAGTAATAATCTTCCCCCGTTTTGGAGTTGGAAATCGTTGAAAGAGGACAATATGAACATCAAGCGATACACCATAGCAGGTAGCCTGTCACTCGCCGTTCATGCTGCACTTGTTTTTGTCGCGCAAGAGCCTAAAGCCTTTGCAATGCCTGCAGGAGCGCAGTCCACATCGGTTTCCATCAACTTTAAGGCCGTCGCTACGCCGCCTCCACCAACTGCTCCAGTAGAACCGGTAGCGAAAGCAGAGCCTACCCCTCAGGTAACGCCCCCGAAACCTAAGCAGAGCGTGAAAAAGCCCACCCCAACTAAGAAAAAATCGGTGGTAAAGAAAAGAACTGTCGAAGATAAGCCTAAGACGGCTACACCAGCCGTGAAAAAAACGCCGGTTACCAAAGCGGAGCACAAGCCTGGAGAGAAAGTCGTCAAGAAACAACCAACGCCTATCGAGGCTGAGCCGCAGGCTAAACCACAACAAGTAAACCGCGGCGCGAGCGCTCAGCCCGTGATGGTTGAGAGACCTTCCTTTTTGACCCGGCCAAGTGCGCCCAAATACCCTCGCCTTGCAAGAAAGCGTGGCGTTGAAGGGGTCGCGCTTTACGAGGTGTGGTTAGATGAAAACGGCGATCAAGTGAAACAAGTTCTGGTCTCTTCATCGGGGGCAACCATGCTCGATAAGTCCGCGCTAGACGCGATCAAACAATGGAAATTTTCCCCTCATACGGTTGGCGGTCAAAAGATGGCCCACCGTGTGCAAATCCCTGTTCGTTTTAAGTTGGATCGATAATGGAACAATTACAGCAAATACAACAACAGCTTGGTCTAATGGCTTGGCCACTCATCATCTGTTCTGCCCTGACCCTTATGATTATTGCAGAACGCCTGTTCCAAGTTGCCATTAGCCTTGGGGTCGGTAAGCGAGCGATAGGCCAGGAGCTTAACAATATCAGCCCAACCAACAGCAATGATATCGAAGCGTTAGCCGAGCAACTGTCCCCACGTCGACCACTGCTCTACAAGGGCGTCGCTATGGTGCTTGCTCATCACTCTTTTCCGAAAACGCTTAGAGAAGATGCCGCAGGTATGTGGCTACAAGAAAAGCGCCACCAGCTTAACTCTGGGCTACGCCTATTAACTCTGATTGGCGTGATCAGCCCTTTGATTGGACTCCTTGGTACAGTGCTTGGACTTATTGAAATGTTTAAAGGTGTCGCCGCTTCGAGCGGAAACATTACGCCAAATGATCTTGCTGACGGCCTTGGCCTTGCGATGCGAACAACAGCAGCAGGCTTATTAATTGCCCTTCCCGCAATTGCAGGCGCGCAGTTGCTTGGTCTTTGGGCTGACAAGGTGATGGCTAAGCTAGAACACACACTAAACTACGTTAACTTATGGCTTGAAGGCATCAGCCTCCAACACGTATCGCCAGATAATCAAATCAACAAACGTCCACCTGTTGAGGCGACGTCATGATTAAGGTGAAAAGTGAAGAGAACCGTTTTGGCTTAACACCAGATCTCACTCCGCTACTCGACATCATTTTTATTGTGATGGTGTTTTTGATGTTAACCGCTGCTGTGAAGTTAGATTCTCTCGAAGTCGACTTGCCCGCGGCGGATTCAAGTGCCGTTTCGGCCGTCGATACTCAATCTCTAACCATCAATCTTCTCGACTCCGAGCCTTACTGGGCGATTGATGGCAAAGAGTACATCGACTGGGAAAACTTTAAGCTCGCCTTACTAGAAGAGCATCGCTCCAACAAAAGACCCATTGTGATTGGCGCAGATAAAACCGCTGACGTTCAACACCTAGTTAAGATCCTCGCCTTCTTACAAGAAAACGGCATTCAAGCGACACAGCTTCTCACGGAAGAATCAAAATAAAAGAGTTCAACATGATTAAAAAAACATTTCTCACCACATTTACCGCCCTCTCTTTATCACTTCTGGCGACAACATCTTACGCCAACGAGCGCATCATTAGTGCAGGCAGCGCAGTGACAGAGTTGATCTTTGCGCTAGAGCAGCAAGACAAGCTGGTTGCGGTTGACGTAACGAGTGAGCTGCCAGCAGATAAGCCACTGCCTAAAGTGGGCTACCACCGCCGTCTCTCTGCAGAAGGCTTATTGGCATTAGGCGCGAATCGTCTTATCGGCTCTGACGAGATGGGGCCACAAACAACGCTCGACCAACTACGTTCAGCAGGCGTTGAAGTCAATATCGTCAACACCAAGTCTACCCCTCAAGGGCTGCTGCAACGCATTGATGAAATTGCCGAACTGACAGGCTCTCAAGACAAAGCTAATGCGCTAAAAGCACAGGTAACGGACCAAATTGCCAACTTAGAAAATAACAAGGTACAACAGGACTCAGCCAAAAAGGTGCTGTTCTTGCTTATCCATGAAGGACGCCCAGCGAACGTCGCTGGTAGCGATACCACGCCAAACGCAATCATCGAGCTTGCAGGAGGCATCAACCCCGCTGCTGACAAACTGAGCTCTTATAAGCCACTGTCGAATGAAGCGATCATTGAAATGCAGCCTGACGTCATTTTAGTCAGTGGTCGCAGCTACAAGACGCTTGGCGGAGCTGATGAAATCCTTAAAAAGCTGCCGTTACTCGCAGCGACACCTGCTGGCAAGAATAAACAATTTATCCAGATCAACGGTCATGCCTTAGTCGGCGGATTGGGCTTAAAGAGCCTGTCGGAAGCTGAACGTTTAAGCGAACTACTTAAATAACGAGATACATTTATGTTATTACGTCGCCTTACGCTACCACTCATTGTCTCGTTGTTTATCACAGCGTTAGTCATTACCACCATAGGCTCCGTTACTGTTGGACCAATGAACATTGGCTTTTGGGACAGTGTCCAAAGCTTAGTACTGCAATCGGATCAGTTAGCGCCTCACATTAACTTAGTGATTCACGAAATCCGCTTTCCTCGCACTATTCTCTGCATGCTAGTAGGCGCTATTTTGGCAATGTGTGGAACCGTAATGCAGGGGTTGTTTCGCAATCCACTCGCAGAGCCTGGGATCATCGGCGTGTCAGCAGGGGCATCTTTGGGAGCGGCAATCGCTATCGTCTTATTTGTCGATCTTAGCGAGCAGTACCCACTATTTATGAACTTTGCCGCAGTGCCTGTGTTTGCCTTTCTCGGAGGAGCCTTAACAACAGTACTCGTCTACAAGTTAGGTACCAGTAAGATGGGTACATCGGTCACCATCATGTTATTAGCGGGTGTCGCCATCAGCGCTTTATCTGGTGCGGGGATCGGCTTTATGAACTTCATCGCAGATGATCAAATGCTACGCGACTTGTCGCTTTGGTCAATGGGATCATTAGCTGGGGCGAATCGGAGTAGCATTATGCTCTGTGCGGTCACTTTAGTTGGCCTGATGGTTATATTCATCAAGAAATCCACGGCGCTTAATGCCCTACTTCTCGGTGAAGCGGAAGCTAGTCACCTTGGTATTCCTGTTCAGCGATTGAAACGTCAGCTGATTTTATTGACCGCTGTTGGTGTTGGCGTCACAGTCAGCGTTTCAGGGATGATCGGCTTTATTGGTTTAGTCATTCCCCACTTGGGCCGAATGCTATTAGGCCCAGACCATCGCACTCTACTACCAATTTCAGCTCTGATGGGGGCACTGTTGCTCACCTTTGCTGATATGTTTTCACGCATTGCGGTCGCGCCTGCAGAGCTACCAGTAGGCATTGTGACCGCGTTGATTGGCGCACCATTTTTTATCTACTTACTGTTCAAGCAAAAAGGAAAAATCATCTGATGACTAAAGTTCTTCTTTCAGGTAAACATATTTCCATTCAATTTGGACAACATAAGATACTTGATGACATCACTATCGATATTCGTGCAGGTGAAGTTACGACATTGTTGGGCCCAAATGGCGCGGGTAAAAGTACTTTGCTAAAGTTGTTATGCGGCGAAATGCCATCGGATAGCGATATCCGTTACTTTGGCCATAAACGCAAAGATTGGAAGCCTGCCGAGCTCGCCAAGCACTTAGGAATGCTCCCTCAGCATAGCACGCTCAGCTTCCCTTTTTTAGCCCGAGAAGTGGTCGAATTAGGCGCGATTCCTTTAAACGTGCCTAACAAGCAAGCTCAAGCTTTGGCGGAAAAATACATGGCGATGACCGGCGTCACTCACCTAAGCGAACGGCTCTATCCCTCATTGTCCGGCGGAGAAAAACAGCGCCTTCACTTAGCGCGAGTATTGGTCCAGCTCGATCAAGCTGGGGACAAAAAGGTATTGATGCTTGATGAGCCGACGTCAGCGCTTGATCTCGCCCACCAGCACAACACGCTCAAAATCGCCCGCTACTTAGCCGACCAATTTAATACCGCTGTCGTCGTTGTCTTACATGACCTCAACCTAGCCTCCCAATACTCTGACCGATTAGTCATATTACACCAAGGAAAGCTGGTTTGTGATGACACGCCTTGGAATGCACTGACCCCTACAATGATCGAACAAGTTTATGGCTATGACTCACTGATCACCCAGCACCCGACACTCGGTTTCCCGATGGTGTACCCAGCGGCATAAAGCAGTTCGATAGGTTTACAAACCTTATCTATACTAAGGTTATTGCGCTTGAGGAACACTTTCTAATGCTTCGATTTACTGACATCATCGTGGTCTGTGTTATCACACTTACGAGCTTCACAGTCCACGCTAACAACACGAATATCAATCATGTCCGAGTGTGTGGCGATGCCATTGATTGGCCACCTTACACTTATGTTAAAGATGAGGAAGCATACGGGTTTGATATTGATGTCCTCAACGAAGCCTTGATGAAGCAAGGAGTCAGCTATGAAATCACGATGACCTCATGGTCACGCTGTTTGAAAGGAACTAAAAGTGGAGAATTTGATTTAGCAGTCAGCGCCTCATACAACCGTAACAGAGATAAGGACTATATCTATACCGAGTGGTACTACAGCATTACCCCTTATTACATTTATTCAACTCATCACTTTCCACAAGGGCTCAACATTACCAACATAAAGGAACTATCGGACTATAAAGTGTGTGGCATTCATGGCTACAACTACGCCGATTTTGGGCTTGACGAGATTATCCGCGGCGGTAACTCTGTCAAGGATGTGTTGACTAGACTTGAGCAAGGAGAGTGTGAAGTTTACCTTAATTGGATTGAAATCATTAATGGGATTAAAACTATCTGGGGCCTTAACTATATTTCTGATGATCTGGCAGCCAAACCGATCCCTGATATGTCGCCTCACAAATTCTATATGTTGATATCGAGAAAATTCTCCGAACACAACCAGCTAAAATCGATGTTAGATTCATACTTACGTACCGTGCGGAACAATCCTCAATCCGATTAAGTATCAGTCTCTGAGCTCTTTGCTATACAGCGATTCAATAGAGAATAAACCGCTGCTTTTTAGACTGTACTATAAAAGTCAACGACGAAGTCCTGTACGCTCAAGGACGCGTGTTGATATTTCCTCTACCGACAGTGAAGAGGTATTGATGTATGGGATCGCTTCTCGGCGAAACAGCGCTTCAACTGTTTGTAACTCATGCAGACATTGCTCATTACTGGCGTAATCACTTCCCGCCAAACGATTTTCTCGAATTTCGGTCAATCGCTCTGGGTTAATGGTTAAGCCGAACAGTTTATGGCGATGAATCTCAAACTCTGGCAATAGTTTCATGCGCGCAAGATCGTCATCAATGAAAGGATAGTTCACCACACGTAAGCCAAACTGCATCGCCATATACAGGCTGGTTGGCGTTTTTCCACTGCGTGATACGCCGAGCAAAATGATATCGGCCTCTTCCAATCCTTTTAGCGTAATCCCATCATCGTGTGCTAGCGTGTACTCGATGGCAGCAATACGGTCAAAATATTTGTCTGAATCACGGCCGACACTGCGTGAGCGTTGCAGCTTTGGTTTAGGCTGCATCTGAATATCATTTTGGACTTTCTGCACTATGCTCTCTAAGACGTCATAGCCGTACGAATTGGAGTCGAGTAAGCGTTGGCGAAACTCCGGGATCACAATAGAAAAGAAAACCAGTGGTTTAACCCCATTCTTTTGGTATGAAGTTTCAATTTCTTTAAGCAAATCAGTTAATTTGTCCTCACTTTCAACAAACGGAAAGGTTTTTTCATAAGCTTTGAAGGGAAATTGACCCAGAACAACATGCCCTAACGTCTCACATGTTATCGCCGTTCCATCAGAAACATAGAATACATCACGACTTTGAATATCAATTTGCATTTTATTTTAAACTTTAAAATTCTTTTGAGTAGGATAGTAGCCATAATATCGATAATAAAACCCGGCTTGCTGTTACGGCCCCCACAGCTTTAAAAATTCATTGCGAATTTTTTTGAGTTTTTACGTAATCGTTTGCCTTACCCCTACAAAGCTGCAATGTTCTGGAGAAAGACATGCAAAAGAACACCCTCTGGTTCGATGGTTTATCCATGGAAGATGTCGACAAAGTCGGCGGTAAAAACGCTTCTTTGGGCGAAATGGTTTCTAACCTGTCCAATGCTGGCGTATCGGTACCTAATGGTTTCGCGACAACCTCCCATGCGTTCAACCAATTTCTAGATTTTGAAGGCCTTGATGATCGTATTCATCAACTCCTTGATGAACTAGATGTAGACGATGTTGAAGCTCTGCGTAAGACAGGCGCAACAATTCGTCAATGGGTTTTAGAAGCCCCATTCCCTGCTGACCTTGAGCAGGATATTCGTAATAACTACCAAGAATTGATTGGTGGCAATGATGAGCTTTCGGTAGCCGTTCGCTCATCTGCAACAGCGGAAGACCTCCCTGATGCGTCGTTTGCAGGCCAGCAAGAAACCTTCCTTAATGTGAAAGGGATTGACGCGGTCTTAGAAGCAACCAAACACGTTTACGCATCACTATTTAACGATCGCGCTATTTCGTATCGCGTTCACCAAGGTTTCGACCACCGCGGAATTTCTCTATCTGCTGGTATTCAACGCATGGTTCGTTCAGACAAAGCCTCTTCAGGTGTGATGTTCACTCTCGATACAGAGTCTGGCTTTGATCAAGTGGTCTTCATTACCTCATCTTGGGGCTTAGGTGAGATGGTGGTACAAGGCGCTGTTAACCCTGATGAATTCTATGTCCACAAGCCAATGCTTGAAGCGGGTCACTACCCTATCGTAAAGAAAACCTTCGGCTCTAAGCTTATTAAGATGATCTACTCAACCAACCAAGAGATTGGTAAGCAAGTTGATATCGTCGATACATCTTCACAAGAGCAGAACGCATTCTCGCTCCACGATGAAGAAATCAAAGAGCTAGCGAAACAAGCGATGATCATCGAGAAACACTACCAGCGTCCTATGGACATTGAGTGGGCAAAAGATGGTATCGACGGCAAGCTTTACATTGTTCAAGCACGTCCAGAAACGGTTTGCTCTCAAAGCGAGCAAAACGTGATTGAGCGCTATGAGCTCAATAGTAAAGCTGATGTACTTGTCGAAGGTCGAGCGATTGGTCAGCGTATTGGCTCTGGCTCGGTTCGTTTAGTTGACTCTCTTGATCAAATGTCGCTGGTTAAAGAAGGTGACGTTCTAGTGACAGACATGACCGACCCAGATTGGGAACCGGTAATGAAGAAAGCCTCTGCGATTGTCACAAACCGCGGCGGACGTACCTGTCACGCAGCTATCATCGCTCGTGAACTAGGTATTCCTGCGATTGTTGGCTGTGGTAACGCAACAAGTGGGCTCACTGATGGTTCAACCGTTACTGTCTCATGTGCTGAAGGCGAAACGGGTTACGTTTATCAAGGTGAACTGGCATTCGAAATCAAACGTTCAGCAGTTGACGAACTACCAATGCTACCAACGAAAGTGATGATGAACGTAGGCAACCCTGACCGGGCGTTCGATTTTGCTCAAATCCCAAACGAGGGGGTTGGCTTAGCTCGTCTTGAATTCATCATCAATAAGATGATCGGCATTCACCCTAAAGCCTTGCTTAACTTTGACCAGCAAAGCGATGAACTGAAAGCTGAGATCAATCAACGTATCCGTGGCTACAAAGATCCAATTGATTTTTATGTGAGTAAATTGACTGAAGGTATTGCGACTATCGCGTCTGCTTTCTGGCCGAAGCGTGTAATTGTACGTATGTCGGACTTTAAGTCGAACGAATACAGCAACCTTGTCGGTGGTAAAGGGTTTGAACCACACGAAGAGAACCCAATGCTTGGTTTCCGTGGTGCATCTCGTTACATTTCTCCGCTGTTTGAAGACTGTTTCGAGCTAGAAACGCAGGCGATTAAACGTGTTCGTAATGAAATGGGTCTTAAGAACGTTGAGATTATGATTCCGTTTGTTCGTACTCCAAGTGAGGCAGCATCAGTTATCGACTTACTTGCTAAGTTTGACTTACGACGTGGCGATCAAGGCCTGAAAGTCATCATGATGTGCGAACTGCCTTCCAACGCCGTCCTAGCTGAAGAATTCTTGAAGTACTTTGACGGATTCTCTATCGGTTCGAACGATATGACTCAGTTAACGCTTGGTCTCGACCGTGACTCTGGCGACGTGGCTCACTTGTTTGATGAACGTAACCCTGCCGTGAAAGCGATGTTGAAGATGGCGATTGATGCAGCGACAAAGGCGGGTAAATATGTCGGCATTTGTGGCCAAGGCCCATCGGATCATGATGATCTTGCCGAGTGGCTAATGACTCAAGGTATCAGCTCTGTATCACTTAACCCTGATACCGTTATCGACACTTGGCTCAAGCTAGGTAAAGTAAGTCAATAACACGACCTAACCGTTAAAAGTAAAAAGGCTTCCAATTGGAAGCCTTTTTGTTAACTTGCTGTATTGCTATTTGAAGCCTTAGCGAGTTCTAACTCTTTTTGTCTAAGCATAGTATCGAGTTCATTACGACGAGCATCAAATGCAGCCATTTGACTCTTAGGTACTGAATTCGCCATTGGAATATTGGCCTTCAATGCATTCACTGCTCGACCGCGGTCGAGCAATTCATAATGAATATGGGGCCCAGTTACACGCCCTGTCGCACCAGATAAACCAATTCGCTGGCCGCGAGAGACTTTCTGTCCCTTATGCACCAAAATCTTACTTAGGTGTAAGTAACGAGTTTTATAGCGACTACCATGTTGAACAACCACGTAATTACCTGCATATGGATGTTTACGTGTCAGAATGACTACACCATCACCTGTAGAGACAATTGGCGTACCCGTTGGCACTGCCCAATCCGTGCCATTATGCGGAGAAACTCGCCCCGTCACTGGGTGCTTACGATATGGGTTAAAGTTTGAACTTATGCGATACACACCATTAACCGGTTTACGCTGGAAGGCGCGCTGCAAACTGTCACCGTGTTGATCATAGTATTGACCATCCGTATGAAGATAAGCAGCAACCTCACGACCTTGATTGAAAATCTTAACCGCCTGAATTTCACGGTTACCCGTCAATTGTTCACCAACAAACTGACGCGATTGAACGATTTCAAAGCGGTCACCAGCACGAAGATCACGTGCAAAATTCACTTTATCTTTCAACAAAGTGACCACTTGTTCGATCTCACTTTTTCCTAGACCCAATGCATTAACGGACGTAGAGAAACTGCCGTTAATCTCTCCCACGAGCGCGAACGACTTCCACACACCCGGGATTTTTATATCCTTAAACTCATAGCTACCATCGTCTAAACGGCTATATACCGCTCTTTCGACAAGGTTAAACTCAAGCTCCATCTTGTTTAGTGCACCCGTTTCCTCATCGCGCCAAAAACGTAACTTATTGCCGGGCTTAAGAGTATCGAGGGCTAGGAAATTAAGATCCGTTTCCATGATCTTCATTAACTCGCTGTAACCAAAACCAAGCTGCTCAAAAATGCTGCTTAGGTTGTCACCTGCTTGAATGACGTACTCATAATTTGGACGATCTTCTATCAAATCTTGTTCCATCAAGATGTTGTTCACAATCTTCGATTCTGGAAGTGATAACTCGATAGTTCGCTGGTTGCCGCTATAGTCCGAAGTTGTTGAAACTGCAATCGCCGCAATAATAGGAACAGTCAACGCCATCATCCTTTTCGGCATAGATAGCGCTTTAAAGCGGGACTTCAAACTTCTAGATTGCACAGTGTGACCTATAGATAGAATTAAACAGAGGGCTTAAGGGTACAAATTTGTCTATTGATTGTCACCTTTGGATTGTTAATCTTCACAAAAAAAGGGCATGTAAAATGCCCTTTCATTCGTAAAAGTTAACAATTTCATTCGATTATATATCAACTATTGATAAGTAGAGACCAAACCGTTATCTTCACCGAAACCATTAGGTTGGTAGTGATCAGCGTTAACATCGTTAATCCACTTTTTGTTATCAACCAAATAACGGAACTCAAACTGGCTATCTTTTGGTAAACGCACACGAAACTTATAAGACTTTGATTTAGCGATTTTTTTCATCGCTGTCGGCTTCCAGTCCAAAAAGTCCGCGACGATGGCGATCGATTGATCGACTTCGCTTTCCGCCACTTCGAATGTCACTTCGACTTCATCTATTGTTTTAAAAAAACGTTTATTGATCATGTTTATTCCCTTAACGACAAGTGATTCCATCTCATACTTAACAGTACAAATAATAAGCAATGTGTCGCGCATTCTCAATGTCGAATCAAACAACCGTCGTTATTGAATCAGTAACTCACCCTTATCTGACACGGCAAATTCACGCTTCAACTGTTTGGAAGGAGTCTCTGCCATTGATTGGCTGCTCTCATGCTCAAGGAAAGTGACCACAACACTTTGCTTCTCACTCTCAACTAAGCTCAGGACATCAATACGATCACCTAAAAATACCGAATCTTTAGTAATTAAGCGTTGGCGAAATTCGTCATATTGGGAAAGCATTACATAGTAGAACAGACCGCTGCCCTGATTGCTCAACGCTAAGATTGAAACATAGTTGTTTCCATCCAAACTCACGATTTTCTCGCTATCAATCATCACGACGCCACGTACGGCGCCATCTTCGTAACTCCCCTGCAGTTGGCTTCCATTCACCACATCATCAATAAATGTGAACGCACTGGTTTCTGGGATTTTTACTGTCCATGGGTTTGGAGTTCGGATACCAAATACAGACTGCATAATGGCATCTTGACTAGAGACTTGGCTTGGAAACTTGGCCAATATCTCTTCATCAGACAAGCTAAAACGATAAATTCCTGCCACAGCGACTATGATTAGTAATACGATAGGAATCAAAAGAATAAGAGGTATAGGTAAAAGACGTTTCTTCATGAGGCGAGGAATAATTCACTAAGTTTCACGATAATTGAAACGTCATGGTAACAGGCAATTGAAAGGAGATAAAATGGAGCAATCACATAAAGTCAGAATAGCCGATTGTAGCTGTGGTCAAGTGAGCCTCGTTTGTCGAGGAGAACCAACGCGTACTGCAATTTGCCACTGTTTCGAATGTCAAAAACGTACAGGTAGCGTATTCGGTGTTCAGGCTCGCTTTCATAAAGAACAAGTTTCCTTTAGTGGTGACATAGTGGAATACACTCGCATCAGTGACTCAGGAAGTGAAGTGACATACTCCTTCTGTCCGCGGTGCAGTACGACTATGTTGCTTAAACTCCATGCGGCCACTGATTATCTTGTTATCCCTGTCGGTGTATTTAATGAGCAAGACTTACCCACTCCAAGCTTTTCTATCTATGAGGAAAGAAAAACAGGCTGGGTAAAATTTGACTGCCAGATGGAACATTACCTTTAATTGTCAGGGATCAACATTTAACGCAAAGTTTGCCTACCGATCATCAATCAGTAGCACTATAATTTCGCTCTTAAATTAAGGAGCGTATTTTGATTTCCAAACTTCCACGTTGGGTAGAATCAGGAGCTTTTCTACTTGCCTTACTTGCCGGAACGGTCAACGCACTAGGCTTACTCGGATTTTCTCATCAAGCAGTATCGCACATATCAGGAACCGTCACGCTGCTTGGTACATCACTTGAAGCCTTCAATCAGCAAACTGGCCATCTGTTCTTTATTTTGATGAGTTTCCTAATGGGCGCCACATTAAGCGGCGTATTTATTGAAAGCACTGCATTAAAGTTAGGCCGCCGTTATGGGGTCGCGCTTTGCGTTGAAAGCCTGCTGCTACTGCTGGCTTACTGGCTACTGAAAAACGACTTCCAATCTGGCCAATACCTCGCTTCTGCCGCATGTGGCTTACAAAATGCAATGCTGACGACCTTTAGTGGAGCCGTTGTTCGTACCACACACATGACCGGTATCATTACTGATCTTGGGCTGATGATTGGTGCGAAGCTTCGGGGAGAAAAGTTTGACTACCGTAAAGCCAAGTTGTTTCTGTTTATATTCGTTGGTTTTTTATCCGGCGGCGTAATTGGGGCAAAACTATATTCTCACTATCAAATAGGCGCGTTGCTCGGCCCTGTGATGCTATCAGCTCTCCTTGCTATCACCTATTGGGGCTTTATCTCAACACGACAGATTCACAAATAATCCGCATCAACTCTTGATACAAACAAGCAAATAAATTAACACTAGCAAAACATTTATCTAAAAAACTGTTGATGGGCGACGTTTTTTTAATGAATAGTTAGCTCTATTTATTGAATAGTATTGCAAGAACAGTCAAAAGCCATTACTCTTGCCGCCATTCTGATAAATATGGACGTTTGGTGAATATATATGCCATTCGGATTAGCAGTTAATACTTAACTAGTTGTACCTCGAGAAACCTATGCAAAACAACGCTCAAGCACCAGAACAGACGCAAAGTAAAGGTAACTTTTGGATGTTCTTTATTCCTTCATTGATCGGCCTATTCCTATTTATGGCCCCTATCAGCTATGAAGGTGATATTACGATCCCTGTCGCTATCCTAGCGAAATCAATTCAAGCGATTTTTGGTGAAAACCTCGTCACTATTGTGACAACTATCATCGCATTTATGGCTACAGCTTCTGTTCTATGCCGCATTAAAACACCTGCATTTATCGCCAACAGTGAATTCTTAAATGGCTTATTTAATCCAAGTCCTTTGTGGTTACTGGTTCGTGTTATCGGTGGCCTAGCGGTTGTGATGACATTTTTCCAACTCGGCCCTGAAGCCGTGTGGGAAGAAAATACTGGAGGTATGGTATTAGAGGGGCTACTGCCGACTCTATTTTCTGTATTCATTTTTGCTGGCCTACTGCTCCCTCTTTTACTGAACTTTGGTCTACTAGAGCTGTTTGGTACACTTCTTAGTAAGGTTATGCGACCAGTATTTAACCTACCCGGACGCAGCGCTATTGACTGCATGGCTTCTTGGTTAGGTGATGGTTCTGTAGGTATTCTTCTAACGAGCAAGCAGTATGAAAATAAGTTCTACACCCAACGTGAAGCTGCGATAGTTGGTACGACTTTCTCGGCGGTTTCTATTACCTTTAGTCTTGTTGTTATTGCTCAAGTAAAACTAGAACACCTTTTCCTACCTTTTTACGGTGCTATTTGTTTAGCTGGTTTAGTTGCTGCGATTATCATCCCTCGCTTGCCACCTCTAAGTCGTAAGAAAAATGAATTTATCGATGGTAGCAAGCCACATGAAGATGCTGACGCGATTCCACAAGGACATACGACTCTCTCATGGGGCTTAGAACTCGCACTTAAAAAGTCTGCTCAAGTTAAATCTGTAAAGGGTGTATTTGGTGAGGGCGTTCGCAATGCTGTAGACATGGTATTTGGAGTCCTACCAGTCGTAATGGGATTGGGTACGATTGCACTTATCATCGCAGAATACACATCCGTATTTAGTATTCTTGGTCAACCATTTATTCCATTTTTAGAGTTACTAGGCATACCTCAAGCAGCAGCTGCATCGGAAACAATCGTAGTTGGATTTGCAGATATGTTTATACCGGCCATTTTAGCCGCTTCAATCGATAACGAAATGACTCGATTTGTCATCGCGGCAATGTCAGTGACTCAGCTAATTTATATGTCAGAAGTCGGTGCTCTACTGCTAGGTAGCCGCATTCCGGTCAACATCTTTGAGTTATTCGCAATCTTCATCTTGCGAACGCTCATTACACTGCCCGTAATTGCAGGCGTTGCCCATCTAATCTTCTAAGTCGTCATTTGAAAGCCCCTTAACGGGGCTTTTTTGTATCTAAGCCCGACGATATGTGCATACGATAAGCATGATTCGGCGGTAATATTGACAGAAAGAGATTTAAATAGGCGCAATCTAAACATATAATGATGTAATAAATAGATTTATAAATATAAGTTACAAGGATGTGCTTATGAAAATAGTTTGGGCATTATTACCAGTACTTATCAGTTTCCAAGCTTTTAGTGCTCAGTTAGTCATCCGAGTCGGAGAAGCTCCACCAGTTACCATCACTCAAGAAGAGATCATTGCTCAATTAGAGCCAAGTAGCTTTACTACGAGCTTACCTTGGTATTCAGAAAAAAAAGAGTTCACTGGTTTCAAAGTTTCCGATCTACTCAGTCAACTTCAAATTGATGACGCTTTTTCTGTCTCTTTTATCGCATTAAACGACTACGCCGCTAGTTCAACAATTGCCGATATCAATAAATACCAACCTATCATTGCTTACAAAGTCGATGGACAAAAAATGAGAGTGCGTGACAAGGGACCGTATTGGATGTTGTTTAATTTAGACAAGTACCCAGAAACCAATAATGCAGTATTCCATTCGCAGATGGTGTGGCAAATCGATGAGATAATGATACATAGACAACAAGATGTGGACACAAACTAACTATAAAGATCCCTCTTCATTATTAAAAAAAGCGAAGAACTTGCTTCTTTTGCTTAGTGTTATAATGGTGGCTGCTAATCTCTACTTTTTGAATTCTACTCGAATGCATGCAGAGTCATACAGTGAGCAGAAAAATCAGGCAACGTGGTTTCTATTTCAATTGACGAAGGAGTTCGCAGAACTCAATACAATGATATACTTTGCGGTTAGTTCTCCTCAGTACCGTGAACGTATGGAGTTGAAATATGAACTGACTTGGTCGCGCTTCGACCTATTACTAACTAGTAGAGAGGCAGATACATTCATAACCCTACCTGGTGCAAGAATGTACTTTCAAACTTTATTCAATCAGTTTAGGCTACTCGAACCTCAAGTTTTTAGCTTGAAATCTACTGATGACGCAGAAAAACTAGGCCGCGAATTTAACTCTCTTTATATGTCGATGATTCAGTACGTAAATACCAATTTTCGAATCAAGAGCCCTCTGTACGAAAAGCAAATGCAAGACGCTCGACAGCTCCACACAATTCAACTCATCTCCCTAATGTTACTCGTAGTCTGTATTGTTCTTGTGATGTTTATTCTTCAAAAAGAATCCGAATATCATAAAGAGCAATCACTAACAGACTCATTAACAGGAATATCAAATCGGCTTGCGCTCTTTCAAGATCTACGACGAAATACTGAACGCAAACAGCCGTTTAGTATTCTCTTACTCGATCTTAACGGCTTTAAGCAGGTTAATGACAAGTACGGCCATCAAGCCGGAGACAAAGTACTGCAAGCATTTAGCACTCGATTGAAGAAGGCTTCAACTGCTAGTTATCGTATTGGGGGGGATGAGTTCGCATTGATAACCAATACGACGTCAGAAAGTGAGCTAAAACACTTGGCGGCTATCATAGAACAAGAGATGCAACTGCCAATTCAAGTCAGTGGGTATAATGAAGTGACTATTACAACGAGTATTGGGTACGCTTCCTTTCCAAGCGACTCAAGCAAAATCAATGAACTGCTCCTCATTGCAGATAATAATATGTACAGTGAGAAGCAGAACAGTAAACAGGCTATTGGTTAGAGTATTTGATGCGTTTGTTTCGCGTATCTTTGTATCGTTTCATTTTGAAGATCTGCTTCGTTTTCAGGCTTCCAAAGACCTCTACCAATACCTTTGACAATTAAATGGATAACGGCGGCATCAATTGCAGACATAACAGCGACGTTTACAGGCTCGTTATTGGTATAACCCATCTCAACTTCTAGCAAATCTTTATAGTCAATAAATCTAAATGCACCGGCGGTCAACTCATGAGAGAAGATTGTTTTACTGGTCGTGACGCTTAATAATATCTGACCAGTACGGACATTCACAGCACGCAGGTTAACGGTCACTTGATCCGTGCGATATTTACCTGAAGAACCGATGCCTAAATATCTCGCACCTAATCCACCTGTTTTGATGTTGGAGTCATAGGCAACAATACCACCTTCAATAACCACATTGGCTGAACTTAATGCTGATAGATCGTCGCCATGGTTAGACGCTGCTTGGCCTTTTTTCTGCGCTGCACGAATGATCTTACGTTCCGTTAATAGGTTCTGTAGACCTTCCCTTTCTAACGGAATGAACCATCGAGAATCGAGCAAAGATGCAGTAAGCAGCGCTGTACCACCTTGAGGAACGGCGGTCGAGAAGTTACTGTTTGGCTGCGGCTTATATTGGCCTGTTTGATCACGGAAATCATACACAGAAACCAGTATTCGGCCCTTAGGTTCTGGTAGCTTGACCAAATCTTGATACGTAGCGCCACGAGGCATAAGCGTTGGAGCTTGGTCTGCATCGGGAATCGTCATAGAGTTTGAACAACCAGTGACAAGCAGAACAACAAAAAGAGTATATAAAAGTTTCATAATTAACCTGCTCTACTAATCTGGGTTTAGGCCAGCAACTTTAATTTCAGTTGACTCACCTGAGACCTTGTCGACGATTTGCACAATCAAAGAACCGTTGTCATCAACGATATTAAGATAAAAGTCATCCGTTTCTAATTGACCAGTGTTGCCATTACCAACATCCGCAAGCAGTTGGCTGATCAAGCGTGATTCAAGACTGTTAGCCAAACGATCAAGAGAAGACTCTTCGTCAAAGCCAAATTCATCTTTTGGCGCTTGATAATCATTGATAGCGTTAGCAACGCCAAACAAGTGAGAACTGTTTAAAGCGTTTCCGCCGAAACTTGGGTTTACAGGGGTATAAATAAGCTCAGTCGCATAAACGCAGGGAGCCCAGAGGCACATACAAAAAATGCCACGTATCGCATTAGTTGGTTTCATAGTTAGTCCTTTAAAACTCATCCTGAGCTAAATCAAATGTATCTTGATAACTCAGTTGTGTTTTCCATCTTAAAAGGGCTTTGTTGCGTAATTCGATGGAACTAAATCAGGAAGTTACGATCTGATCGGCTACATCAGTTAATCATCGTAGCCTTATGCCGAAACCTCGTTACAAAACAACTAACTGGAAACAGTACAACAAAGCCCTAATCAACCGTGGTTCACTCACTTTCTGGATTGATGAGGAAGCCATACGCGAGTGGAAGCAAAGCAAACAGAGTAAGCGCGGCAGGCCTCGTCGATTCAGCGACCTAGCCATTACTACCGCACTGATGGTAAAACGCGTTTTCTCTATGCCATTGAGAGCGCTGCAAGGTTTTCTAGACTCAGTATTTAAGCTGGCTAACATACCGCTTGTTTGTCCGCATTACACCTGTATAAGCCGTCGAGCCCAGCAGGTTGAGGTTTCATTTAAAACTAAAACCAGAGGTGCGATACAGCATCTGGCCATTGATGCCACTGGTCTCAAGGTTTATGGCGAAGGTGAATGGAAGGTCAAGAAGCACGGTACTGACGGGAAGCGTAGAGTCTGGAGAAAGCTGCATTTAGCAGTCGACACCAGTACTCACGAGATAGTAGCAGCAGAACTGAGTTTATCTAATGTCACTGATTCAGAAGTCCTTCCTAATTTGCTCAAGCAAACACGTCGACAAATCATCGAGATATCTGGAGATGGTGCTTACGACACAAGGAACTGCCATGATGCCATACGGATTAAGCGAGCTATTCCGCTTATCCCACCAAGAGAAGGGGCAGCCTTCTGGGAACAAGGACATCCTCGCAATTTAGCAGTGGGTTGCCAAAAGCTCTACGGCTCCAACAAGAAGTGGAAAAAGCGGTATGGTTATCACAAACGTTCACTATCAGAAACAGCCATGTATCGAGTGAAGCAGTTGCTAGGTGGGAGGTTAAGCCTGCGAAACTACAATGCTCAGGTTGGCGAAACCTACGCCATGATTAAAGCGCTGAACAAGCTTACAGGGCTTGGTATGCCTGAAACTCAGTTTGTTGTTTAAGAATTGCACAATTTCGGGCGGTTTGTTTTTCTGTCCGAATTACGCAACAAAGCC